>NZ_LBJU01000127.1:0-254518 GCF_028128835.1 Bradyrhizobium sp. CCBAU 65884
CTTCAAAAACGGCCTCGAATACTTCAACGCCGTCGCAGCAGGATGGAGCCTCAGAGATATGTGCATGCCCTAGTGCGAACGCAGGGACCCATAACCACAGGGAGCGGTTATGGGGCTAAACTGATAACTCCGAGTCGTCGCCAAACCCCTCCCTGTGGTTATGGATCCCGGATCTGCGCTTCGCTTGTCCGGGACGACAGTTGGGGTTGTGGCCGGCGGCCTCTATCTAACCCTCGCCCGCCCCCCTTACGTCGGCGAGACCGCACCCTTCAACGATGCTGCCTGCGGCGCCGCACCGCGCGTCAGCCTGGCCTTTTCCGAGTTCGGCCACAGCAGCAGCAGGCCGAGCAGGCCGGAGCCGACCATGATCACGGCGTTGATGGTGAAGCCGGCCATGTAGCCATCGACCGTGCTGCCGGCGCGCTGGATCATCGCCCCCATCACGGCCGGCGCGATGATGCCGGCCAGCGTGTAGAGCGCACCATAGATCGCGAGGATCGCGCCGCGCTGCGACGTCGGCGTGAACTCGCCGAGCATCGGCGGGCAGACCACATAGATCGCCCCGCACAGGCCAGAGCCGACCACGAGCAGCGCGATCTGCAAGCCCGCGCCCTGAACATGCGGCATCATCGCCAGAATCAGCCCGCCGATGACCAGCGGCACCGAGCCGAGCACGCCGCGAGCCACGCGGGTGTTGTAGCCGCGCGCCATCATCACCTGCGAGATCCACCCGGTGAGAATGACGATGGTGGCACCGAACACCCAGGGCAGGATCGAGATGAAGCCGGCCTGGCTCTGCGAGAAGCCGAGCCCCTTGACGATGAACGGCGTGAACCAGGTCAGGCCGAGCGAGAGTGCCCAATAAGCACCGAAGGTCGCCGCGACGCAGCCGATGAAGGTGCGAGAGGTGAGAAGCTGCAAGTAAGGGATCTTCTGCTCGGTCGCGGCCAGGACCTGCGTGTCCTCCAGCGGGCCTTCCTTGCCGAGCGCGAGCCAGGCACAAACCCAGATCAGGCCGACGATTCCGAGCGC
The DNA here is from genome assembly GCF_028128835.1 of Bradyrhizobium sp. CCBAU 65884. NCBI lineage: Bacteria > Pseudomonadati > Pseudomonadota > Alphaproteobacteria > Hyphomicrobiales > Nitrobacteraceae > Bradyrhizobium > Bradyrhizobium sp. CCBAU 65884. The sequence continues at coordinate 1,033 of NZ_LBJU01000127.1, forward strand.
GCCGAAGGCATAGTGCCAGGAATGATTGACGATGACCCAGTTCAGCGCCGGCACCGCCAGGATCACGCCGAAGGCCGAGCCCTGCGACAGGATCGCGGTCGGCAGCGTGCGCTTCTCGTCGGGGAACCATTTGTAGATCGCGTGCGCGGCGACGGAGAAGGCCGGGCCCTCGCCGGCACCCAGCACGATGCGGCAGATCAGCAGCGTAGTGAAGGAGACGGTGCCGACCATCGGAAACTGCGCCAGCGCCCAGATCACTGCGAGCACGAGCAGCACCCAGCGTGTCGGCACCTTGTTGACGATGAAGCCGACCACAATGGCGGCGATCGAGAACAGGAAGAAGAACGAGGAGCCGAGCAGGCCGAACTGCTCCGGGGTGAGCTTCAGATCGGTCATGATCGGCACGCCGGCGAGACCGACGACGATCTTGTCGGCGAAGTTCACGACCATGAAGAGGAAGAGGAGAAACGTCACGGTCCAGGCGCCCTTCGGCGTTCCCTTGGTCCCGATCGTCTTGCCGGCTACCTCCGTCGTTCCCTCAACGCTCATGATTCTCCCCCGTCGATGTCTTTTGGCACTTTTTTGATTTGGCTATCTTGGGAGCTAACAACGGCTTCGAGACCAACGCAACCCGGCATTTCCGCAGCAAGTGTGCTACGCAGCAATTCCGCTAATTCCGCCCGGCGCCATTCATCGTGTTGAGCATCCGAAATCTCTCCAAGACTTTCTCCTCGGCCGGCGAACCGGTCCATGTGCTGCGTGGCGTCGATCTCGACCTTAAGGAGGGTGAACGCGTCGCGCTGACCGGCGAGTCCGGCAGCGGCAAGAGCACATTGTTGCACCTGATCGCAGGGCTCGATGCCGCCGATGGCGGCACGATCCGGCTGCAAGGCACCGAAGTCACCGCGCTGTCCGATGCAGGGCGCGCCAGCTTGCGGCGCGACCGGATCGGCCTGGTTTTTCAGCAATTCAACCTGATCCCGAGCCTGTCGGTCGCGGACAATCTGGTTTTCCAGGCGCGGATCGCCGACCGTCACGATGCAGCCTGGACCAAGGAGCTGGTCGAACGGCTCGGCCTCGGCCCTCTCCTGAAGCGCTATCCCGAGCAATTGTCCGGCGGCCAGCAGCAACGGGTCGCGATCGGCCGGGCACTGGCGACAAAGCCGTCGCTGCTGCTGGCGGACGAGCCGACCGGCAATCTCGACGAGGCCACGGCCGAAAACGTGCTGGCGCTGACGCGCGACCTCGTCGCGCGCACCGGCTGCGGCTTCCTGATGGTGACCCATAGCCTGCATCTGGCCGGCACGCTCGACCGCCACCTCACCCTGCATGCGGGGCGGATCGCATGAGACGCGCGCTCTGGGTGCTCGCAGTGCTGCTCAGCCATTGGCGGCGTCACAAGATGCAGTTCGCGACGCTGCTGGTCGGGTTGATCGCGGCGACCGCGCTGTGGAGCGGCGTGCAGGCCATCAACCAGCAGGCCCGCAATGCCTATGACCGCGCCGCGGCGACGTTCGGCGGCGCCCGCACCGCCATGCTGATCGCGCCTGCTGGCGCGACATTTCCCCAGGAGCTGTTCATCAAACTCCGCCGTGCCGGCTGGCCGGTGTCGCCGGCGCTGGAGGGGCGGGTCCAGATCAACGGACGCTCGGTGCGGCTGCTCGGGATCGAGCCGGTCACCCTGCCGGTCGAAATCGGCAACGCACCGCGTCTCGGTGCTGCGGATCTAGGCAGTTTTGTTGCACCGCCGGGCCAGACATTGGTGGCGCGGGAGACGCTGAGCGACTTGCAGGAAACGGAAGGCGCGGCGCCGCCGATCAGCAACGGCGCGACATTGCCGCCGCTGCGCGTGTTGCCGCAGCTCGCGCCCGGCGTGCTGGTGGTCGATATCGGCGTGGCGCAGCGTCTGCTGAACAAGCCGGATCAGGTCTCGCGGCTTCTGATCGGCAAGCCCAGGAGCAAGCCTGCGCCGCTGGCAAGCGTGGTCGGCGACCGGCTGCAGCTGGTTGAGCCGAACGCGGAGACCGAGCTGGAGCGCCTCACCGACAGCTTTCATCTCAACCTCACGGCGTTCGGCCTGTTATCGTTCTTCGTCGGCCTGTTCATCGTCAACTCGGCCGTCGGCCTCGCCTTCGAGCAGCGGCTGCCGATGTTGCGGACCTTGCGCGCCTGCGGCGCCTCGGCGCGGCTGGTCAACACCGTGCTGGTGATCGAGCTCGTGGCGCTGGCGCTGATCGCCGGCCTGATCGGGCTCGTCTGCGGCTATTTCATCGCGGCAGTGCTGCTGCCCGACGTCGCGGCGTCGCTGCGCGGGCTCTATGGCGCACAGATCCCGGGGCAGCTGACCTTACAGCCTGAATGGTGGCTCGCCGGCATCGGCATCAGCATTGCGGGCGCGCTGGTTGCGGCGGCGACCAGCCTGATCAAGGCGATCAGGATGCCGGTGCTGGCGACGGCGCAGCCGCGCGCCTGGCAGCAGAGGCAGCGCCGCTGGCTGATCCTGCAAAGTCTGGCCGCCTGCGCCGTGTTCGCGGTCGCGCTGCTGCTGCTCCAGTACGGGCAATCGCTGATCGCAGGCTTTGGCGTGCTGGCGGCGTTGATGTTCGGTGCGGCCCTGATCCTGCCGGCGCTGCTCGAGATCATCCTGCTCGCGGGCCAGCGCGCCGCGAGGAAGCCGCTTGCGCTGTGGTTCTGGGCGGACAGCCGGCAGCAGCTTTCCGGATTGTCGCTGGCGCTGATGGCGCTGCTGCTCGCGCTCGCCGTCAATGTCGGCGTGTCCACCATGGTGGAAACCTTCAGCCGCACCTTCCTCGGCTGGCTCAACGGTCGGCTCGCCGCCGACGTCTACATCAGCGCCTCGGACAATGCGCAAGGCGTTGCCATCCGCAACTGGCTGCGCGAGCGCAGCGACGTGCAGGCGATCCTATCGGGCGGCCGCGCCGAGGCGCAGGTTCAGGGCCAGCCGGTGGAGCTGCTCGGCCTGCCCGATCACGCGCTCTATCGCGAGCGCTGGCCGCTGCTGGAAACCGCGCCGCGCGGCTGGAGCCGGCTCGTGCCGGGCAATGCCGCCTTCATCAGCGAGCAGCTCAGCCGCCGCCTCAACGTCCGCATCGGCGACGTCGTCGAGGTGCCGGCGCCAGGCGGGACCTGGGAGCTCGACATCGTCGGCATCTATGCCGATTACGGCAACCCTAAGGGGCAGCTGACCGTCAACGTCGCGGCGCTGATCCGGCAGTTTCCGCAGACGCCGCAGACGCGGATCGGCCTGATCGTCGCGAAGGAGAATATCCCCGGCCTGATCGCGGCGTTGCAGAAACAGTTTGCGCTCGACGACCGCAGTGTCGCCGACCAGGCGACGGTGAAGGCCGAATCGATCCGCATCTTCAACCGCACCTTCGCAGTGACCTCGGCGCTGAACGCCTTCACGCTCGGTGTCGCCGGGATCGCGCTGTTCACGAGCCTGCTGACGCTGGCGAACTCCCGTCTGCCGCACCTCGCGCCACTGTGGGCGATCGGCATCACGCGGCCGCGCCTTGCCGCGATCGAATTGACCAAGACGCTGTCGGTGGCGCTGTTCACGGCGCTACTCGCCGTTCCGCTCGGGCTCCTGGTGGCGTGGTGCCTGATCGCGATCGTGAACGTGAAGGCGTTCGGCTGGCGGCTGCCGTTCCACGTGTTTCCGCTGCAACTGGTCGAGCTGATCGCGGTCGCGCTGTTGGCGTCGCTGCTGGCGGCGCTGTTGCCGGTAGCACGGCTGGCGCGGATGCAGCCGGCAAGTCTCGTCAAGGTGTTTGCCAATGAGCGCTGATCGCATGTCGCGCCGCGCCTTCGCCGGCGGCATCGCTGCGCTGGCCCTCGCACGCCGCGCCGGCGCGCAAGGCTATGCGGGGCTCGGTGAAAAAGCGGATGGCTTTGGGAAGGTGACGCCGGGAAAGCTGTTTGCCTTTCCTGGCGATCACGGGCCGCATCCGGAGTTTCGCATCGAATGGTGGTATCTGACGGCAAACCTCATCGACGGCAGCGGCGCGGCTTGCGGCCTGCAATGGACGCTGTTCCGTCAGGCGGCGCAGCCAGGCCCTCAAGGCGAAGGCTGGGCCAATCAGCAGGTCTGGATGGCGCATGCCGCAGTGACGCGCGCCGACACCCACCGCTTCAACGAAGTCTTTTCACGCGGCGGCGTCGGCCAGGCCGGCGTCACGGCCAAGCCGTTCGATGCCTGGATCGACGATTGGGAGATGAAGGCTCTCGAGCGAACCGATGACCGCACTTTGGCGCCGCTGGCGCTGAGGGCGTCCAGCACAGATTTCAGCTACGCACTGACGCTGGAGGCCGATCGCGCTGTGGTGCTGCAAGGCGATCGCGGCTACAGCCGCAAATCGGAGCGTGGCCAGGCGTCCTATTATTACAGCCAGCCGTTCTACCGCGCCCGCGGCACGCTCACCATCGACGACAAGCCGGTCGATGTCTCGGGCCAGGCCTGGATGGACCGCGAATGGAGCAGCCAGCCGCTCGACGCCGACCAGACCGGCTGGGACTGGCTGTCGCTGCATCTGTCGTCAGGCGACAAGCTGATGCTGTACCGGCTGCGGCAGAAGGACGGCAAAGACTATCCCTTCGGCAACTGGATCAGCGCCGCCGGCGAAACGCAGATGATCGCCGGCGGCGACATCCGGATGATGCCGAAAGCGACGGCGGAGGTTGCGGGACGCAAGCTGCCGGTGGAATGGCAGATCGCGATCCCGTCGCGATCGTTCTCGATCCACTGCAAGCCGCTCAATCCCGGGGCCTGGATGGGGACCGGCTTCTCCTATTGGGAGGGGCCGATCAGCTTTGCCGGGACGCATGACGGCGTTGGCTATCTCGAGCTGACCGGGTATTGAAGCGCGGTCTGTTTGAAGGAACCAGCGATGTATCATTTCACCGCTCTCGTCACGCTGCTGGCGATCGCATTTTATTTCTTCACCGCCATCAACGTCTCGAGCGCGCGCACCAAGACCGGCGTCAAGGTGCCGGCGATGTCGGGCCATCCGGATTTCGAACGCGCCTTCCGCATCCAGGCGAACACGCTGGAATGGATGCCGATTGTCCTGCCGGCGCTCTGGCTGTTCGCGGTCTATATCGGCGACGGCATCGCGGCGGGGATCGGCGCCGTCTGGATCATCGGCCGCATCGTCTATTTCATCGGTTATTCGAAAGCGGCAGCCAAGCGCGGCCCGGGCTTCATGATCCAGGGCATCGCCGCCATCGCACTGTGGGCCGGCGCGCTGGGTGCGGTGGTGTTGCGGCTGGTGTGAGGATGAACTGCGGCCCCACGTTTCGCTGTCGTCCCGGGGCGCGAAGCGAGCCCGGGACCCATAACCACAGGACGAAGTTGTAGCGCGAGCCGATCACTCCGAGTCCCCGTAACCACACAGTCCTGTGGTTATGGGTCCCGGATCTGCGCTTCGCCCTCGACAACGCTACGCGTTGCCAAGGGCTGCGCTTGTCCGGGACGACACTGAGTTATTGGCGCGATCCTCGCCCCTACTTCGTCAGCGGGCAGCCGCTGTCCTTGGCGGTGAAGAAGGCCTTGTCGCCGGGGACGGTGGCGAGCAGCTTGTAATAGTCCCAGGGCTTCTTCGATTCCGACGGCTTCTTGACCTCGAACAGATACATGTCGTGGATCATGCGGCCGTTCTCGAGCACCTTGCCGCCTTGCGCGAAATCGTCGTCGACCGGCAGCTCCTTCAGCTTCCTGGCAACCGCATCCGGATCCTTGGTGCCTGCCGCCTTGACCGCCTTCAGGTAGCTCAGCGTCGCCGAATAGGTGCCGGCCTGGATCATGTTCGGCATCCGGCCGGTGCGCTTGAGGAAGCGTTCGCCGAGATTGCGGGACTTGTCGTTGACGTCCCAGTAATAGCCTTCGGTCAGCACCAGGCCCTGTGCAGCCTGGAGGCCGAGGCCATTTACTTCGGCGAGCGTCATCAGCAGGCCGGCGAGCTTCTGGCCGCTGGCGACGATGCCGAACTCGGACGCCTGCTTGATCGAATTGGTGGTGTCGAGGCCGGCATTGGCAAGGCCGACGATCTTCGCCTTCGAGCTCTGCGCCTGCAGCAGGAACGAGGAGAAGTCCGAGGAGTTGAGCGGCACGCGCACCGAGCCGACCACCTTGCCGCCATTGGCGGTGACGATCTCGCTGGTATCCTTCTCCAGCGCGTAGCCGAAGGCGTAGTCCGCGGTGAGGAAGAACCAGGTGTCGCCGCCGGCCTTGGTCAGCGCACCACCGGTGCCGACGCCGAGCGCGCGGGTGTCGTAGGCCCAGTGGAAGCCGTAGGGCTGGCAGGCATCGCCTGTCAGCCGCGAGGTGGCGGCGCCGACGACGATGTCGATCTTCTTCTTTTCCTTGGACAGCTCGTGGATCGCGAGCGCGACCGAGGAGGTCGTCAGCTCCGTGATCATGTCGACGTTCTCGACGTCGTACCAGCGCCGCGCGATCGAGGTCGCGAGGTCGGCCTTGTTCTGGTGGTCGGCGGTGACGAGCTCGACCTTCTGACCCAGCACCTCGCCGCCAAAATCCTCGATCGCCATCCTGGCCGCCTCGACCGACCATTTGCCGCCGTAATCGGCATAGACGCCGGACTGGTCGTTGAGGATGCCGATCTTGACGCCTTGCGCGGAGGCCGGCGCCGCCAGCACCAGAGCAGAGGTTGCGACGGCGGCCAAAAGTGCTGATTTCATCTGTTATCTCCCAGCAGTTTTCTGTTTTGAAATCGCGCGGATACTAGGGAAGAACCCCGCGCCTGCCCATCCATTTCAAGTTGGTCGTTAGTATGGGCGTGTGCCAATTGGCATCGAGGGTGGCGCGACAAAATGAGCTGTCATCCCGGACGAGCGAAGCGAAGATCCGGGATCCATAGCCACAGGAAGGAGTTTTGCGAAGAGCTTCGCGCCAAACTCCTCCCTGGGGTTATGGATCCCCGCATTCGCGGGGATGACGGCGAGGATGTGGACACACCGGTGGCCATCACGTGCGCTTAAGAAGCCACCACCTCCGGCTTCTTCCCCTCATTCCGCCCTTCCGCCAGGTTCCGCACCACCACGTAGAAGATCGGCGTGAACAACAGGCCGAACAGGGTGACGCCGATCATGCCGAAGAAGACGGCGACGCCGACAGCCTGCCGCATCTCCGAGCCGGAGCCGCTCGATATCACCAATGGCAAGACGCCGAGGATGAAGGCGAAGGAGGTCATCAGGATCGGCCGCAGGCGCAAGCGACAGGCGTCGATCACCGCCTCCAGCCGCGGCTTGCCCTCGTTCTCGATGTCGCGCGCGAACTCGACGATCAGGATCGCGTTCTTGGCCGCCAGCCCCACCAGCACGACGAAGCCGATCTGGGTGAGGATGTTGACGTCCTGGCCCATGATGCGCACGCCGATGGTGGCGGCGAGCAGGCACATCGGCACGATCAGGATCACCGCGAACGGCAAGGTCCAGCTGCCATATTGCGCAGCGAGCACGAGGTAGACGAACAGCACGCAGATCGGGAACACGTAGAGGCCGGCATTGCCGCCGGTGATCTGCTGATAGGACAGATCGGTCCATTCGAAGGTGAAGCCGCTCGGCAAGGTGTCGTCCGCCAGCTTCTTGATGGTGTTGAGCGCGGTGGTCGAGCTGGTGCCCGGCGCCGGCTCGCCCTGGAGCTCGGACGCGGCATAGAGATTGTAGCGCGCGACGCGGTCGGGACCCGAGACATCCCTGAACTCGACCACGCTGCCGAGCATCACCATGTCGCCGGAGGCGTTGCGTGTGCGCAGGCGTGCGAGGTCGCTGGGCTCTTTCCGGAACGGGAAGTCGGCCTGCGCGGTGACGTGATAGGTGCGGCCGAACAGGTTGAAGTCGTTGACATAGGTCGATCCGAAATAGCTCTGGATCGTGTCGTTGATATTGGAGATGGGAACGCCGAGCTTCTGCGCCTTGGTGCGGTCGATGTCGACGAAGAGCTGCGGCGTGTTGGCCGAGAACGGCGAGAACACCGTGGGGCCGAGCAGCGAGGGCGATTTGCGCGCCGCGGCGACAAGCTCGTCGGTGGCCGCAGCGAGCAACTCAGGCCCGCGGCCCTGACGGTCCTGGATGCGGATGGTGAAGCCGCCGCCGGTGCCGATGCCAGGCACGGCCGGCGGCGGGATCACGATGATGAAGGCGCCCTGGATCGCGGACAGGCGCTTGCGCAGCTCGACCGTGATGGCGTTGGCCGTCAATCCTTTCTTGATCCGCGCCTCTGGTTCGTCGAACACCGGGAACAGCGCGGCGGCATTGCCCGCCTGTGTGCGGGTGGCACCGGAGAAGCCGGCAAAGGCGGCGACACGAACGATGCCCGGCGTGTCCAGCGAGATCCGCTCGATCTCGCGCACGACCTCGGTGGTGCGCGCCAGCGAAGCCGCGCCCGGCAATTGCACGGATACGATGACGTAGCCGCGATCCTGCGCCGGGATGAAGCCTTGCGGCGTGGTCGCGATCAACCAGCCGGCGCTTCCGATCAGCACGACATAGATCAGGATCATCACCACCGAGTGCCGGATCACGAAATTGGCGAGGCCGGCATAGCCGTGCGCCAGACGGTCGAACACGCGATTGAATACGCCGGTGAAGGCATTCCAGCCGCGCGCGATGACATTCCAGCTTGCCGGCGGCTGCTTCTCCTCGTGCGGCACCAGGATCTGCGAGGCCAGCGCCGGCGACAGCGTCAGCGAGCAGAAGCAGGAGATCGCGGTCGCAACCGCAATGGTGACGGCGAATTGCTGGAAGAACTGCCCGGAAATACCGCCCAGAAAGGCGGTCGGCACGAACACCGCGCAGAGCACCAGCGCGATCGAGACCAGCGCGCCGCCGACCTCCTCCATCGTCTTGAGCGCGGCATCGCGCCGGCTCATGCCATGCTCGAGATGCCGCTCGACGTTCTCGACCACCACGATGGCATCATCGACCACGATGCCGACCGCGAGGACGAGGCCGAACAGTGTGAGGTTGTTGATCGAGAAGCCCAGCGCCGCCATCACCGCGAAGGTACCGACCAGCGACACCGGGATCGCGATGATCGGAATGATCGCGGGACGCCAGCCCTGCAGGAACACCAGCACGACGATGACGACGAGCAGCATGGCCTCATAGATGGTCTTGATCAGCTCGTGGACGGACTGAGCGATGAATTCGGTCGGGTTGTAGCCGATATTGTAGTCGAGGCCTTTCGGGAAGCTCTCCTTCAGCCTCGTCATGGTGTCGGTAATGTTCTTCGCGGTAGCGAGAGCGTTCGATCCCGGCCGCTGCGTCACCAGCATGGCGACCGCGGATTTGCGCAGCAGGAAGCTGTTGGTGCTGTAGGCGAGCGCCCCGAGCTCGATGCGGGCGACGTCACGCAGCCGCACCACGCGGCCGTCCGAGCCGGCCTTGATCAGGATGTCCTCGAACTGCTTCTGGTCCTTCAGGCGGCCCGTGAAGGTGAGGTTCGGCTGGAAGGCGCGGTCGGCGATCGGCGGCTCGGCGATCTGGCCGCCGGCGATCTGCACGTTCTGCGCGCGGATCGCGGCCAGCACCTCCGCCGAGGTCAGGCCGAGATTGGCAATCCGGTCAGGATCGAGCCACAGCCGCATCGAATAGTCGCGGGCACCGAAGATCTGGATGTCGCCAACGCCGTCGAGACGCAGCAGCTGGTCGCGGACCTGGAGCAGCGCGTAATTGGAGATGTAGAGCTGGTCGAAGGTGTCGTCCGGCGACAGCATGAACACGACCATCAGGATGTCGGGCGAGTTCTTGCGGGTGGTGACGCCGTTGCGCTGGACCTCCTCGGGCAGGCGCGGCTGCGCGATCGCGACGCGGTTCTGCACCAGCACCTGGGCCTTGTCGAGATCGGTGCCCAGCTTGAAGGTGACGGTGATGGTGAGCTGGCCGTTCGAGGTTGCCTGGCTGTAGAGATACAGCATGTCCTCGACGCCGTTGATCTCCTGCTCGATCGGAGCTGCGACCGTGTCGGACACGGTCTGCGCGGAGGCGCCGGGATATTGCGTGGTGACGACGACGGTCGGCGGCACCACTTGCGGATATTCGGACACCGGCAGCGTGGTGTAGGCGAGCGCACCCACGATCAGGAGCACGATCGACAGCACCATCGCGAGGATGGGCTGGTTGATGGAGAGACGACCGAGATTCATGACTTGCCACCGGCCGGCGCTGGCGCAGTCTGCGGGGCAACCTTGGCACCGACACGGGCACGCTGGATGCCGTTGACGATGACGCGATCCTCGGCCTTCAATCCTTCGCGGATCACGCGCAGGCCGTCGTCCAGCGGCCCGAGCACCACGGGACGCGCCTCGACGGTGTCGTCGGGCTTCACCACGAACACGATCTTGCGGGACTGGTCGGTCGCAACAGCGACGTCCGGAATCAGCAGGGCCTCATAGGGCGCGCTGCCGATCATCCGGACGCGACCGAATTGGCCGGGCAGGATCGACAGATCGGTATTCTTGACCACGGCGCGGCTGCGCAGCGTGCCGGTCGAAACGTCGAGCCGGTTATCGAGGAAGTTGATGGTGCCTTCATGGGACGGCTTGGTTTCGCCGGCGAGCGTCACCTGCACCGGATTGGCCGTGTCGCGCGAGCTCGGACGCCGCCCTTCGAACCACAGCTTGCTGTATTTGATGAAGGTCGCCTCATCCATGTCGAAATAGACGTAGATCGGGTCGAGCGTGACGATGGAGGTCAGGAGGGTCGAAGAGCCATTGTCGCTGCCCTGCACGAGATTGCCGGGGCTGACGAGATGGCGGCTGACGCGGCCGGTCAACGGTGCCGTCACATGCGTGAATTCGATGTTCAGTCTGGCCGCTTTGAGCGCGCCTTCAGCCTGCACCTCCGCGGCATGCGCAGCTTGCAGGGCCTGACGGCGCTGATCGACGACCTGCTCGGAGACCGCGCTGGTCTGCACCAGGCTGAGGCCGCGGTCGAGCTCGCGCTTGGCAAGTTCCACCTTGGCCCGTGCATCCGACAGCTGCCCTTCCGCCTGCGTGGCCACCGCCTCGAACGGACGCGGGTCGATCACGTAAAGCAGATCGCCCTGATGCACGATGGCGCCGTCCTGGAATTCGACCGAGTTGACGAAGCCGCCGACGCGCGGGCGCACCTGCACCTCCTCGACCGCTTCGAAGCGGCCGGTGAACTCGTCCCAATCGGTAACGGTGCGCTTGACCGGCTGGGCGACCGTCACGGGCGCCGGCGGCGGCGCAGACGCTTGCGAGGTGGGCTGCCCGCAACCGGTGAGCGCGAACGAAGCGACGAGGAGGCCCGCGAGTGCGTAATGCCGCGGCTGGACGAATTCGTGCTTTTTGACAAGTCGCTCGCTTCCATCCGGTCCAGCCATCCCAGGTCCTCGCATCGTCCTCATGCCAAAAGCCGCGGAAAAGGCAGGGTAGGCATTTACCCGCGGGCGTCCCAAGATGGGTGGAGTTGATGAACACTTCAAGACCAAAGCGCGTGCAGGGCTCCAAGCGCGCCCTGACCGGATGGCGGGTTGACAGGGGGTGGCAACCCGCCCGGCACGCGCTGAATAGCCGGCAGGTTTGCGATTGGACTTTGTTCGCCGGGCTCATGAATGGAAACGTCCTTCCCTTTCCCGCACGCGGGGAAAGGGAAAGAGCGCCAGCGCCTTCGCACATGACGAACGCCATCCGCTCGGCTAGATTGCCCTCACAAAAACAAGACGAATTGTCCGGGAGGGCAGGCGTGCACCAGGGACGTGTCGTTTTCGGCGCGATCGAGGAGGTCGTGTTCGGCCATCCTGCAACTGAGGCCATCGTCGCGCAGATGGACCGGCTGGGAACGCGCCGCGCCTTCCTGATGGTTTCGGGCACGCTGAACCGGCAGACCGACGAAATCGAGAAGATCAAGCAGGCTTTGGGCCCCCGCTGCGCCGGCCTGTTCGATGCCATGCCGGCGCACACGCCGCGCGAGGCGGTGATCGCGGCAACCAACGCGGCGCGCGGGGCCGGCGCCGATCTGATCGTCACGGTGGGCGGCGGCTCGATCACCGACGGCGCCAAGGCGGTGCAGCTTTGCCTCGCCAACGGCATCGACGATATCGACGGCATCGAGCGGATCCGCGTGCACAAGGGCGTCGCACCGGAGATGACGGCGCCAACCGTGCGCCAGGTTAGCGTGCCCACCACGATCGCCGGCGGCGAATTCAGCGCGATCGCGGGCGTCACCGACCGAGCTGCGCATGTGAAGCAGATGCTGCGGCATCCGCTCGCCGTGCCGCGCGCGACCATCCTCGATCCCGCGATCACCGTGCACACCCCGGAATGGCTGTTCCTGTCGACCGGCATCCGCGCCATCGACCATTGCGTCGAGGCGATCTGCTCGCGCGAGACGCATCCCTATGCCGACGCGCAAGCGGTGAAGGGCCTCGCCATGCTCGCCGACGCGCTGCCGCGGGTGAAAGCCGACCCCGCCGATCTCGACGCGCGGATGGACGCGCAGATCGGCACCTGGCTGTCGATGGGCGCGCTCGCGGCCGGCGTTCCCATGGGCGCGAGCCACGGCATCGGCTACGTGCTGGGCGCGGCCTTCGACGTGCCGCACGGCTACACGTCCTGCATCATGCTGCCGGCGGTGATGCGCTGGAATGCGAGCGCCAATGCCGAGCGGCAGATGATCGTCGCGGCCGCCATGGGCTTTCCCGGCCACGACGCTGCCGACGTGCTCGATGCCTTCATCCGCTCGCTGGGCATGCCGCGCAGCCTCACCGAGGTGCAGGTGTCGCCGCAGCATTTCGACGCCATCGCCGAGCAGGCGATGCGCACCAACTGGATCCCGCGTAACCCGCGCAAGATCGAAGGCCCGGCGCAGGTGCGCGAAATCCTGCTTCTCGCCGCATAAATCAAAGCCGGAGGATAGATGTACCCAGGTCAGCATGCCCGCCTACGCCCGCTGCAGCCCGCCTTCATCATGGCGGCCACAGGCGAGGCCGTCACCTATCGCGAGCTCGATGCGCGCAGCAACCGGCTGGCCCACCTGTTCCGCAAGCACGGCTTGAAGCGGCTCGACCACTACTCGATCTTCATGGAGAACAATTCGCGCTATCTGGAGGCCTGCGGCGCCGGCGAACGCTCCGGGCTGTACTACACCTGCATCAACTCGTTCCTGACGCCGGGCGAGCTCGCCTATCTGCTGGTCAACAGCCAGTCCAAGATCCTGATCACTTCGGTGGCGAAGCTCGACATCGCCCGCGAGGCGATCAAGGCCTGCCCCGACATCAAGCTCTGCATCGTCGCCGACGGCCCCGGCGAGAGCGAGCGCATCGTCGGACTTGCGGACGTCACCGCGGATATGTCGGCAACATCGATCGCGGATGAGTGGCTCGGCACCGCCATGCTCTATTCGTCCGGCACGACGGGACGGCCGAAAGGCATTCTGCGGCCGCTGCCGGAGGAGCCGCCGAAGCATAATCTGCCGCTGTTCGATTTCCTCACCAAGCTCTGGCACTACCGCGAGGGCATGGTCTACCTCTCGCCGGCCCCGCTCTATCACTCGGCGCCGCAGGCGGCCGTGAACCTCACGATCCGCATGGGCGGCACCGTGATCATCATGGAGAGTTTCGATCCCGAGCGTTACCTCGAACTCGTCCAGCACTGGGGCATCACCCACACCCAGCTGGTGCCGACCATGTTCTCGCGCATGCTGAAGTTGCCGGCGGAGGTGCGCGGCCGCTACGACCTGTCCTCGCTGGAGATCGCGATCCACGCCGCCGCGCCCTGCCCGGCGCTGGTCAAGGACGACATCATCAAATGGTGGGGGCCGATCATTCACGAGTATTACGGCGCGACGGAGGGCCTCGGCTTTACCGCCTGCAACAGCGAGGAATGGCTTAGCCACCGCGGCACCGTCGGCAAGGTGCTGCTCGGCGATCTCCACATCCTCGACGAGAACATGCGGGAATGTCCGACCGGCACCCCCGGCCAGGTCTGGTTCAAGACCGCCTCGCCGTTCGAATATTTCAACGATCCGGAGAAGACCAGGGAGGCGCGCTCGGCCGACGGCAGCATGAGCACGGTCGGCGATGTCGGCTATGTCGATGCCGACCGATTTCTCTACCTCACCGATCGCGCCACCTTCATGATCATCTCCGGTGGCGTGAACATCTACCCGCAGGAATGCGAGAATTTGCTCATCACCCATCCGAAGGTCGCCGATGCCGCGGTGTTCGGCGTGCCCAATCCCGATCTCGGCGAAGAGGTGAAGGCGGTGGTGCAGCCGATGCCTGATGTCGTGCCGGGCGAGGCGCTCGCCGAAGAGCTGATCGCATTCTGCGCAAAATCGCTGTCGCGACAGAAGGTGCCGCGCTCGGTCGATTTCGAGAAGGAATTGCCGCGGCTGCCGACGGGGAAGTTGTACAAGCGCCTGCTGCGGGATCGGTATTGGGGAAACAAGGCGTCGAGGATCGTGTGAGGGCGTCGCTCCACTCGCGGGCGATATGCGCGAGACGCGTCCAAACAAATGGTGTCGTCCCGGGGCGACGAAGTCGCGAGCCCGGGATCCATAACCACAGGGAATAGTCGTAGGGCGAGCAGGTCACCCCGAGTCTTCGCCAAACGTCTCCCTGTGGCTATGGGTCCCGGAACTGCGCTTCGCTTGTCCGGGACGACAGTGAGTTTGTTGATTCTGCATCGCGCAACATCACCGCAGGAACCATCTCTTCGCACCTGCACTCTCACATCGTGAGCATGATAACCTGCGGCCTTCCGTCATCCGAATTGTCGAGGCGGCATGCGGCCTTACCGGTTGCCTCCCTCAACTCGCGTGCTATCGTCGCGACAAACAGGCCGCAAAGGCCAAAAAGACTGATGTCCAGGGAGGATGAGCATGCGGAGCGTGTGGGCGCTCGCCGCAATGGCGGCGCTATCTGTGCTGACGGCCTCAACCACCACGCTCGCCGGCGAGCCCAAGCAGGGCGGCGTCCTGCGAATGTATCACCGCGACAGCCCGGCCAACGCATCGATCCTCGAGGGCGCGACCTATTCGGTCAACGTACCGTTCATGGGCGTCTTCAATAATCTCGTCATTTACGACCAGCACATCGCGCAGAACAGCCCTGATACCCTCCGGCCCGAGCTGGCCGAAAGCTGGTCCTGGGGCAACGACAACAAGAAGCTGACATTCAAGCTGCGCCAGGGTGTCAAATGGCATGACGGCAAGCCGTTCACATCGGCCGACGTCAAATGCACCTTCGATCTCCTGATGGGCAAATCGCAGCAGAAGCTTCGGCAAAATCCGCGCAAGGCCTGGTACAATGAAGTCAACGAGATCACGACGAGTGGCGATTTCGAGGTCTCCTTCGACCTGAAGCGGCCGCAACCGTCGCTGTTGGCGATGCTGGCGTCAGGCTATACGCCGATCTATCCCTGCCACGTCTCGCCCGCGGACATGCGCACCCATCCGGTCGGTACCGGACCGTTCAAGTTCGTCGAGTTCAAGGCCAATGAATCGATCAAGCTGACGCGAAATCCGGACTATTGGAAGAAGGGCCTGCCCTATCTCGACGGCATCGAGTACACGATCATCACGAACCGATCGACCGCGATCCTCGCTTTCGTCGCCGGAAAGTTCGACATGACCTTCCCGACGCACATCACGATCCCGCTCCTGAAGGACATCAAGTCGCAGGCGCCGAACGCGACTTGCGTCGTCGAGCCGACCAACGTTTCGACCAACATCATCGTCAATTCGACCTCCGCGCCGTTCGACAACATCGATATTCGCCGCGCGATGGCGATGGCACTCGACCGCAAGGCGTTCGTCGATATCCTGTTCGAAGGCCAGGCCGACATCGGCGGCACCATGCTGCCACTGCCTCAAGGCGTCTGGGGCATGCCCAAGGACAAGCTCGAGACCATTCCGGGCTATGGCCGGGACGTGAACGCGAACCGCGAGGAAGCGAAGAAACTGATGCAGAAGGCGGGCTACGGCCCCGACAAGCACCTCGCGGTGAAGGTCTCGACGCGCAATCTCGCGGAATATCGCGACCCCGCCGTGATCCTGATCGACCAGCTCAAGAGCATCTATATCGACGGCGAGCTCGACGTCGTCGAAACCGCGAACTGGTTCCCGAAAGTCGCGCGCAAGGACTACATGCTCGGCCTCAATCTGACCGGCAATTCCGTCGACGATCCCGACCAGTCCTTCTACGAAAACTATTCCTGCGGCTCGGAGCGGAACTACACCAATTACTGCAACAAGGAGATCGAGAAGCTGTTCGACGTGCAATCGCAGGAGACCGACACCAGCAAGCGCAAGCCGCTGGTCTGGGATATCGACAAGAAGCTGCAGGAGGATGTCGCCCGTCCGATCATCTTCCATGCACGGGCCGGCACCTGCTGGCAGCCCTACGTCAAGGGCATCACGATCATGTCGAACAGCTCCTATAACGGCTTTCGCTACGAGGACGCGTGGCTCGACAAGTAGCGCGGCAGGCTGAAGAGTAGCGGCTCGCGGAGGGCGAAGGATGTTTGCCTATCTGGTGCGACGCCTGTTCCTGATGCTCGTGACCCTGTTCGGGATCTCGATCGTCATCTTCCTCCTGCTGCGCATCGTGCCCGGCAACATCGTCGACATCCTGTTCGCCGCGGCCGGCTATGTCGATCCCGCCGACAAGGCCAACCTGGAGAAGGAGCTCGGCATCGACCAGCCGCTGATCGTGCAGTATTGGCACTGGATCAGCGGTTTTCTGCGCGGCGACTTTGGTTACTCCTACGTCTCCGAGAAGCCGGCGCTCCAGGAGATCCTGCCGCGGATCCCGATCACGGCGCGGCTCGCCGGCCTTGCGCTGTTGTTCTCGGTCTCGATTGGCATTCCGCTCGGCGTCATCAGCGCGGTGAAGCAAGGCACGCGGCTGGATTACGCCTTGCGCGTCGTCAGCTTGAGCGGCTTGTCGCTGCCCTCATTCTGGCTCGGCCTGCTCATCCTCACGGCGTCGGTGGCGATGTTCGGCCAGATGCCGATCTTCAATCCGAATCCGCAGACCTGGCTCGAGGCGTTCGCAACCTATGCCGTGCCCGCCGCCGCCGTCGGCTTCCGCAGCGCGGCGCTGACCATGCGCATCACGCGGTCCTCGATGCTGGAGGTGCTGCGGCAGGACTACATCCGCACCGCGCGCGCCAAGGGCGCCTCCGATGCCGCCGTGAACTATCAGCACGCGCTGAAGAACGCGATCCTGCCGGTCATCACCGTGATCGGCATCGAGGCGGCGTTCCTGATCGGCGGCCTGATCGTCACCGAGACGGTGTTCAACATCCCCGGCGTCGCCCGCTTCCTGGTCGAGGCGATCCGCTGGCGCGATTATCCGATCGTGCAGAACCTCGTGATGCTGATCGCCGTCGTGGTGGTGAGTGCGAATTTCATCGTCGACATGCTCTACGCCGTGTTCGATCCGCGCATCAGGTACACGGATTAGCCGCATGACCTTCTCTCACACAGTATGTGCGCTCTCCTTCACCTCTCCCCGCCTGCGGGGAGAGGTCGGATTGCGCAGCAATCCGGGTGAGGGGGAGTCTCCGCGAGTCCAACTCCCACCTCCCCCGCGGAGAGCCCCCCTCACCCCTACCCTCTCCCCGCAGGCGGGGAGAGGGGGAAGATAGAGTTCACATGGCCGCGATCGACTATGACGTTGAACTGAGACGCGCCGGCGCCTACGCGACCGGCGGCTGGCGGCGCGTGCTGTATCTGGCACAGCGGCATGTGCTGGGCGCCGCTGGCCTCGTCATCATGACCGTGTTCGTGTTCACCGCCATCTTCGCCGATTTCATCGCGCGCTATGATCCCCTGTCGATCGATTCGGCCCGCGCTCTGGCCCGCCCGAGCCTGGCGCACTGGATGGGAACGGACTCCTTCGGCCGCGACGTGTTCAGCCGCATCATCCACGGTGCGCGGATCTCGCTTGCGGTCGGGATCGGCTCGACCGCGCTCGGCGGCACGATCGGCGTCATCGTCGGCCTGACCTCCGGCTATCTCTCCGGGTGGGTCGATCTCGTGTTCCAGCGCGTCTCCGACGTCCTCCAGGCGCTGCCGCTGCTGGTGCTGGCGCTGGTGATGACGGCGGCACTCGGCCCGTCGCTGCCGAACGTGATCATTGCGATTGCCATTCCGCTGATCCCGACGGTCGCGCGCGTCATCCGTGCCAACACGCTGGCGCTGCGCGAACTCCCCTTTATCGAAGCCGCCAAGTCGATCGGCATGAGCGAAGTGCGCATCGCGCTCCGCCACGTACTGCCGAACACGCTGGCGCCGCTGATCGTGCTCGCGACCGCGCAGCTGGGCTCGACCATCCTGACGGAAGCTTCTCTCTCCTTCCTCGGCCTCGGCATTCCCGAGCCTTATCCGTCTTGGGGCCGCATGCTCTCCGAGTCCGCCGCCGAATATGTCCGCACCGCGCCGTGGCTGGTGATCTTCCCGGGCATTGCGATCAGCCTCGCCGTGTTCGGCGCCAACCTGTTCGGCGACGCCCTGCGCGACATCCTGGATCCGAGGCAGCGCGGCTGATGACGGACAAATCCCACCTTGTGCTCGAAGTGAAGAACCTGAAAACGGTGTTCTTCACCAATTCCGGTTTGTTCAAAGCGGTCGACGACCTCTCCTTTACCGTGAAGCGCGGCGAGACGCTGGCGATCGTCGGCGAATCCGGCTGCGGCAAGAGCGTCACGGCGCTGTCGCTGATGCGGCTGGTGCCCGATCCGCCCGGCCGCATCGTCGGCGGCTCGATTTCGCTCGAAGGCACCGACCTGCTGGCGCTGGATGAGGCGGAGATGCGTGCCGTCAGGGGCAACCGCATCTCCATGATCTTCCAGGAGCCGATGACCTCGCTCAATCCGGTGATGCGGATCGGCGACCAGATCGTCGAAGCGGTGCGGCTGCACCGGAACATCCCGGCCAAGGAGGCCCGGAATATCGCCGTCGAGATGCTGCGCCTGGTGCGCATTCCCGAGCCGGCGCGACGCGCCAAGGAATATCCGCATCAACTCTCCGGCGGCATGCGCCAGCGCGCGATGATCGCGATGGCGCTGGCCTGCCGGCCGGCGCTGCTGATCGCGGACGAGCCGACCACCGCGCTCGACGTCACCATTCAGGCGCAGATCCTGGCGCTGATCCTCGACCTTCAGAAGGAGCTCGGCACCGGGCTCGTGCTGATCACGCATGATCTCGGCGTCGTCGCGCAGACGGCGCAGCGCGTGATCGTGATGTATGCGGGGCGAAAGGTCGAGGAAGCCAGCGTCGAAGCGCTGTTCGCCGGGCCAAAACATCCCTATACGCGCGGGCTGATGGCGTCGATCCCGGCTGTGCCGGCGGCCGGCGTCCCGGCGCAGGCTCGGCTGAATGAAATTCCCGGCACCGTGCCGTCGCTGGTGCGGCTGCCGAAGGGCTGCGCCTTCGCACCGCGCTGCAAGCTCGCAATCAAGCGCTGCGAGGCCGAGTATCCGCCGCTGGCGGATTGGGGCGGCGGACATCTTGCAGCCTGCTGGCGTGCGGCTGAAGTCGCGGAGGTGGCATGAGCGAAGTTCTGCTCGAAGTCACCAACCTCAAGAAGCACTACCCGGTGCGGGCCGGCTTATTGCGCAGGCAAGTCGGCACCGTGCACTCGGTCGACGGCGTCTCGTTCTCGGTTCATGCCGGCGAGACGCTCGGGCTCGTCGGCGAATCCGGTTGCGGCAAGTCGACGGTGGCGCGCAGCGTATTGCGGTTGGTCGAGCCGACCTCGGGCCAGATCCACCTCGAAGGCGAGGATATCACCCATCTGTCCAAGGCGGCACTGCGTCCGCACCGGCGCTCGATGCAGATCGTCTTCCAGGACCCGTTCGCCTCGCTCAATCCGCGCATGACCGCCGGCGACATCGTCGGCGAGCCGCTTATGGTGCACGGGCTCGCCAGCGGCAAGGAGCTGGAGGCCCGGGTCGCGAAGCTTTTCGAACAGGTTGGCCTGCGCCCTGACCAGATGCGCAATTTCCCGCATCAATTCTCCGGCGGCCAGCGTCAGCGCATCTGCATTGCGCGGGCGCTCGCGCTGGAGCCGCGGCTGATCGTCTGCGACGAGCCGGTCTCGGCGCTCGATGTCTCGATCCAGGCGCAGGTCATCAACCTCCTGATCGACCTGCAACGCCAGCACGGCTTCTCCTATCTCTTCATCGCCCACGATCTCGCCGTAGTCGCTCATATCAGCCATCGCGTCGCCGTGATGTATCTCGGCCGCATCGTCGAGATCGCAGCCAAGGACGAGCTATTTCGCAATCCCAGGCATCCCTACACGCAAGCGCTGCTCGCCTCGGTGCCGGTTGCCAACCCGCTGGCGAAGAAGCTCGCGCCGCTGGTCGACGGGGATGTGCCGAGCCCGGTCAATCCGCCGCCCGGATGCGCGTTTCACACCCGCTGCCGATATGCGATGGAGCGATGCGGGGTTGAGCGGCCCGCACTGCTGGATGCGGGCAACGGGCATCAGGTGGCGTGTCTGCTCAATGAGGGCACGGGGCGGAGCAACATAGTCCCGTAGGGTGGGTTACGTCAGCGGACCGCGCTTCGCACGGCCGCGGGCTCGCTACGATTGCGGAGCGTGCTGATCACCGGCCAGGCCGCCAAGGCAGCGGCCAGATGCTTGAGCGTGTGGCCCGAGACGACGTGCCCTGTGGCTTCGAAAATGAGCGCGTCACCGAGTTCGAAAAGCTTCGCCAGCACATAAAAGAAGATCACGCCACCGAGCGGCACGCCGAGCGCGCCAGGCCGCGGCCGCGTCAACGCCAGTCCCACGGCAACTGCCATGCCGCCGAACTGCACGACCACCCATGGCGTGAGATTCTCGCGCGCCACCCAGGCAGCTAACAGGCCGGCCATCATCATCAGGACCAGCACCGCCTCGCCGGCACGCACGCTGATGCGTTCACTGGCTGCGATGCCCAGAAAGCCCGCGAACGCCACCGCCATACCGAGACGATCGGCCACGAGGCGTTGCGGCATGTCGGGGTCCAGGTGATAGAAGCCAGATCCCAGGCAGGTGAGGATCAGGCCGACGAAAAGCCAACTTGCACCCACAGGCGCGTCATGGCGGGCGCGCAGCCGCTCCGAACCCCAGACGCCCATCGCGAGAAAGGCGAGATTGCTCAGCACATCGCCGGCGTTGGGCACACCGAGCCAAGTGCGACTGTCGACGAAGTGCGGGACGTGCCAAGCGGCGGCGGGCAGCGCGGGAGCGAGGAGTGCCGACAGCGTCAGAACGCTGAGGGCCCCAATCAGGTATCTCTCGCGGAGTTGTGGGGCGGCGAACGAGAAGCGTCGGGATACCGACGGGAGCGGCGGATTGGTCGCTTGGGCGGGATCATTTGGGCGCAACATGCCGGCTCCAAAATTGAACAATGTTCAATATATGTAGGCCGAAAATGAAAGACGTTCAAATTGAATTTCCCCCTTGCGCCAATACGCAATTAAGCAACTGAAATAATAGGGAGTTTTTACCGCACGCGAGGTGCCGTAGGGCGGCAAAGCGGAGCCTGCCGACGATGCCGCTCCACCACTTTTGAACATCGATGGCGGGCACGGCGCTTTGCGCCTTTGCCCCGTTCGTTGCGCTAACCTGCCTCGATCTCGGCGACGATCCTGCCCGTCGTCACCTGCTCGCCTTCGGCGACGTCGATCGCCGCCACCACGCCGTCGACGCCGGCCTTGTGGACGTGCTCCATCTTCATCGCTTCCAGCGTCAGCACCGGTTGGCCGGCTTTGACACGGTCACCCGGCTTGACCAGCACGGCGACGACGCGTCCGTTCATGGCGGCGCGCACCTTGCCGTCACCGCCGTTGGCTGCGGCGGCCTTCGGCGCGGCGAGGGTGAGATCGGTGACCGCGAGCGGGATGCCGCGGTGCTGGAGGTAGAGCCGGTCGCCGTCGCGCAAGAACTTTGCGCTGTCCATCACGCCATCGTGGCGGAAGCGGACGGCGTCGGAATCGAGTTGGTCGATCTCGAACTTGTCTTGCCGGCCGTCGGCGGCGACAGTGTAACTACCATCGCGCTCGCGCGTGACTTCGAGTTCGTATGTCTGACCGGCGATCTCGATTTTCGCTGGCAACGGAAAGGTGGCGGCGAGGCTCCGCCCGCCCTGCCATGACGGTGTGCGCGGGTTGGTGACGTAGAGCAGCAGGCTCGCCAGCGCCATGTCGAATGCCCCGTTCGCGCGCGGTGCCAGCAGCTCGTCGCGATGCGCGCCGATGAAGGCTGTCGTCGCCTCACCCTTGGCAAAGCCGGGATGACGCAGGCAGGACAACAGGAACGCCTGATTAGTCGTCACGCCGAAAGCCGTGAGCTGCTCAAGGCCGACGACCAGCTGCGCCCTCGCCTCCTCGCGCGTGGCGCCATGGCTGATCACCTTGGCGATCATGGAATCGTAGAACGGCGGGATCTCCGAACCCGATTGCAGCGCGTGCTCGACGCGGATGCCATCAGGCACCTGCCAGCGCGCCATGCGGCCCGACTGCGGCATGAAGTCGTGCCCGGCATCCTCCGAGCAGAGCCGCACCTCGATGGCATGGCCTGTGAAGCGGATGTCCTGCTGCTTCACCGGCAATTGCTCGCCACGCGCGACGCGCAGCTGCAACTCGACGAGATCGAGCCCGGTGATCGCCTCGGTCACGGGATGCTCGACCTGGAGGCGCGTATTCATCTCCATGAAGTAGAACTCGCCGCTGGCATCGAGCAGGAACTCCAGCGTGCCGGCGCCCTCGTAACGCAACGCCTTTACCGCGGCGACCGCGACCTCGCCCATTTTCGCACGCAACTCCGGTGTGACCGCGGGCGACGGCGCCTCCTCGATCAGCTTCTGGTGCCGCCGCTGCACCGAACAGTCGCGCTCGCCGAGATGGATGGCGTTGCCGTGGCTGTCGCCGAACACCTGGATTTCGATGTGGCGCGGGTTCTGGATCGCGCGCTCGAGGATGACGGTGGGATCGCCGAACGCCGCTTTCGCCTCCGATCGCGCGCTGCGCAGGGCATCAGGGAACGAGGCCGCGTCGATGACGAGCCGCATGCCACGACCGCCGCCGCCGGCGACCGCCTTGATCATCACGGGGAAGCCGATCTTTTTGGCCTCCGCGAGCATGACCTCGTCACCCTGCTCGGCGCCCTGATAGCCGGGCACGCAGGGAACGCCGGCCTTCTTCATGATCTCCTTGGCGCCGGCCTTGTTGCCCATCGCCTCGATCGCCTGCGGCGAGGGACCGATGAAGACGAGACCCGCATCCTTGCAGGCTTGCGCAAAATCCTCGTTCTCGGCGAGGAAGCCATAGCCGGGATGAACGGCATCTGCGCCGCTCGCTCTCGCCGCGGCGATGATCGCGGGGATGTTGAGATA
Organism: Bradyrhizobium sp. CCBAU 65884; assembly: GCF_028128835.1. Taxonomy (NCBI): domain Bacteria; kingdom Pseudomonadati; phylum Pseudomonadota; class Alphaproteobacteria; order Hyphomicrobiales; family Nitrobacteraceae; genus Bradyrhizobium; species Bradyrhizobium sp. CCBAU 65884. Next base: position 24,432 of record NZ_LBJU01000127.1, read on the forward strand.
GGATTGCGCCGGCAGGGCTTCGCCGATGCGCACGGCCTGGTCGGCCTGTTGCACGTGGAGTGCGTCGCGATCCGCATCCGAATAGACCGCGACGACGCCGAGGCCCAGCTGTCGCGCGCTGCGCATCACGCGCAGTGCGATCTCGCCACGATTGGCGACCAGGACCCTGAAGAACGGCCGGTGCTGCACTGATCCGTTCCTCATGGGCGGGCCACCGAAAACTGCATGCGCTGGGGCGTCCGTGCGTCACCCTCGCGGCAGATCGCGAGCACTTCGGAGAGGACCGCGCGGGTGTCGCGCGGGTCAATCACGCCGTCGTCGAGCACGCGGGCGCTGGTGGAGAACACGTCCATCTGGCCGTCGAACACACCGATGATTTGCGCCTTCATCGCGTCGAGTTTTTCCTTTTCGACCGGCTTTCCGCGCCTCGCGGCGGCCGCTTCCGTCACGATAGCCATTGTCTCGGCCGCCTGCTCGCCGCCCATCACGGCGGTCTTGGCGTTGGGCCAGGAGAAGCAGAAGCGCGGATGGAAGCCGCGGCCGCACATGCCGTAATTGCCGGCGCCGAACGAGGCGCCGCAATAGATGGTGATCTGCGGCACCGTCGCCGAGGTCACTGCCTGGATCATCTTCGAGCCGTGCTTGATCATGCCGGCTTCTTCATAGGCTTTGCCGACCATATAGCCGGTGGTATTGTTGAGATAGAGGATCGGCGTGCGGGTCTGGCAGCACGCCTGGATGAAATGCGTCGCCTTGTTGGCGCCGGCGGGATCGAGCGGCCCGTTGTTGGTGATGATGCCGATCGCCTGTCCTTCGATGCGGGCGTGGCCGCAGACGGTGGCCGGACCGTAATTCGGCGCCATCTCTGTGAAATCGGAATCGTCGACGATGCGTGCGATCACCTGCTTCATGTCGACGGAGCGCTTATGGTCCATCGGCATGATGCCGAGCAGCTCGTCCTGGTCGTAGCGCGGCGGCTTGAATTCCGACGCGGTCCTGCCCGGGCGTTCCCATTGCAGCGCCGCCATGATCTCGCGCGCGATACGCAACGCGTCGCGATCGTCTTCGGCGAGATAGTCGCCGAGACCGGAGACCTGCGTGTGCATCTCGGCACCGCCGAGCTCTTCCTCGGTCGCGATCTCACCGGTCGCGGCCTTCAGCAGCGGCGGCCCGGCGAGGAAGGCGCGGGTACGGCCGCGCACCATGACGATGTAGTCGGACAGGCCGGTCTGATAGGCGCCGCCAGCGGTGGATGAGCCGTGCGTGACGGTGACGACGGGCAGTCCTGCCGCGGAGAGCCGCGCGAGATTGCGAAAGATGTTGCCGCCGCGGACAAAATCCTCGACGCGGTAGCGCAGGAGGTTGGCGCCGGCGCTTTCGACGAGTTGCACATTGGGCAGCTTGTTCTCCAGCGCGAGCTCCTGCACCCGCAGCGTCTTGTCGAGGCCGTAAGGCTGCAGCGCACCGGCATCGATACCGGAATCGCTGGCGCTGACCATGCAGCGGATGCCCGAGACGAAACCGATGCCGCCGATGACGCCGCCGCCGGGCACGCTCTTGGTCGCATCCGGCACGTCGAACATGTAGCCGGCGAGCGTCGACAGCTCGATGAAAGGCGCACCGGAGTCAAGCACCAGCGCGACGCGCTCGCGCGGCAACAACTGCCCGCGCTTGTGAAAGCGATCCTTGGCTGCGGCCGACGCCGCGCGGGTGCGCTCTTCCAGCGCGCGCATGCGGTCGATGAGGCCGAGCATGCCGTCGCGGTTGGCGTGGTAGGCGGCGCTGCCGGGGGAAATGGTGTTTTCGATGGTAGACATTAGTGCTCCTGCCCGTCATTCCGGGGCGCGCGGAGCGCGAGCCCGGAATCCATACTCCCGATCGTGGCTATGGATTCCGGGCATGGCCTTCGGCCATCCCGGAATGACGGAGTGTGGCTTACCTGTTCGTCCCAAAGATCTTCCGCGCCTCGGCGGGGCTCGCGATCTCGCGGCCGGCACGGCGGGCGCAGGCAGCGACGGCTTCGATCAGCTGGCCGTTCGACGTCACCTTCTTGCCGTCGGCGAGATAGAAGGTGTCCTCGAGACCGGTGCGCAGATGGCCGCCGAGCTCGGCGCAGCGCTGGTGCAGCGGCCAGATTTCCTCGCGGCCGATCGCGGTGACCTGAAAATGCGCCTCGGGACGCTTCAGCTTGATCAGGATCGGCAGCAGCTCCGGGTCCGAAGGCATTCCCGAAGCGACGCCCATCACAAAATTATATTCGAGCGGTCCCCTGTACATGCCGACCTGGGTGTACATGCCGACGCAGCGGACGATGCCGACGTCGAAGCATTCGAACTCGGGGATGGTGCCGACCGCATTCATGACGTCGAGATAGTCCTTCACCTTCTCGACCGCGTTGTCGAACATCATCGGTGGCCAGGCCCAGGTGTTGTCGGCCTTGACCTTCAGATAATTCAGCGAGCCGGCATTGCAGGCGGCGATCTCCGGCTTGGTCTCGCGGATGCAGTCGAGCGCGCCGGAGTAGTTCGGTCCTGACACGCCCGAGGTGTGATTGATGATCACGCCGGGACAGGCTTCGCGGATCGCCTGCTGGATCTCCCTGCTGACGCTCACCTCCCAGGACGGCAGATGTCCCTTGCCCGGCGCCTGCTGGCGCAGGTGGATGTGCATGACGGACGCGCCGGCATCGAACGCAGCCCTGGCTTCGCGCGCCATCTGCTCGGGCGTCACGGGGACATTGTGCTGCTTCGGGTCGGTGAGCACGCCGTTCAGCGCGCAGGTGATGACGGCCTTGTCGCTCATGCCTTGGATGTCTCGCACGTTGAGAATTCAACGCTTGCGATCATGGGATGGGCGGCATGCGGCTTCTTGCGCGGAGAAGCTGGAAAACACGACGAATTCGCAGGGTGGGCAAAGCGAAGCGTGCCCACCATCTTTGCCAGTTGCCGAGAGGTGGTGGGCACGGCACAAGAGCGCCTTTGCCCACCCTACGAGAACGAGCCTAACTCGCCTCCGCGAGCCGCACCGTCTCCGTGCTACGATAGATCGCAAGGTCGCGCGAGCCGACGAAGATCGCGCGCGGCTTCAATCCGTAGAAGCGGCGGATTGAATGGCTGAAATGCGTGGAGTCGGGATAGCCGATGTCCTGCGCGAGATGGGCGAGGTTGAGGTCCTGGTTGGCGAAGTGCAGCAAATGCCGCGCGCGCTTCCAGGCGCGGAAGGAGCGGAAGGAGATGCCGGTCTCCTCCTTGAACAGATGCAGGAAGCGCGAGGCCGAGAGCCCCGCCTCCGCCGCGCAGGTATCGGCCGTCACCGGCTCGCCCGAGAAACGCTCGATGCGGGCGACCGCCCGGGTCACGCGCGGATCGAGCACGCGGCGGGCGAGCGCCTCGCCAAAGCACATCTCGTCGAATTCGGCGGTGGTGATGTCGCCATAGCGGCGCTGGCGCAGCAACGCGTAAGCGGCGAGGATCTTGCGGGCATAGAGAGCCTTGTCCGGCCCTCGCAGCCGCTCGGCCAAAGCCTCGATCACGCCATCCGGCATGCTTTCCGGCTCCAGCGTCACGCTGATCACGGTGCGATAGTCGCTGGCGATGGTGTGGCGCTGGTTCGGCAGGGTCACGATCAACTCGTCCGACGTGTGGACGTCGTCGATCGTCAGATGCAGGCTGCCTTTCACCGCGACGTAGATATGGCAGCAGCCGGGGGTCCGCTTGCGAGGGCGGCCGAGCAGGCCGGCATAGAATACCCGCTCCGGCGTGATCAGCATCAGATGGTCGGATTCGCGACCTTTATCTTCCATTGGGATCCTCCTCGCGCGGCTCTCTGGCCGCTGCGGACGGAGGTCACCTTAGCGGAAATTTGGGCGCTGTCACGACGGGATAGCGCTGTCAAAAGACACAGCGAGTCGTTCCGGGGCGGTCGATAGGACCGAACCTCAGGTGCGCAATTGCGCACCGGGGAACCTCGAGATTCTCAGGTGCGCAACGGCGCACCATAGTCGATGCTCCGCATCGCCCGGAATGACGCGTCCTTACGCCCTCACGCGCGGTGCAACATTCTGCTCGGCGCCAGCCTTCTGTTCCGCAGCAACCGCACGCTTGAAACCGTCCCGCTGCTGCAGGCGCGCCCAATAGGCTGCGACATTTGGCCCAAAATCCTTGGCGAGCCCGATATTGTCGGCCAGCCGAAGCGCATAACCGATGACAATGTCAGCGGCGGTGAAGCGGCCGGCGCACAATGTTTCGGCATTGGCCGTCGCTGCCTCGACGGCGCGCAACCGGCCCAGGAACCATTTTGCATAGTCGCCGGCGACCTGCGGATTGCGCCGCTCCTCCGGCTCGAGCTGGGTGTATCGGAGCACCAGCGTCTGCGGGAAGGTTAACGTGGCGTCGCTGAAATACATCCAGTTCAGGAACGCGCCATAGGCGGGATCTTCCGGGCCGACCATCAGGGGCGTCGGGCCGTGCTTGATGCCGAGATAGTGGCAGATGCCGGAGGATTCGGTCATCTTCGTCTCGCCGTCGACCATGAAGGGAATCGTGCCGAGCGGATTGAGCGCCAGATATTCCTTGGCGAAGACCCGCGGCGGGAAGGGCAGCATCTTCAGCTCATAGGGCAGCCCCATCTCTTCCAGCATCCAGAGCGGGCGAAAGGAGCGCGCGGCGTCGCAATGATAGAGCGTGATCATCAGGAACTTCCTTTGCTGCCGGGCAGCGTGCCCATCATCTTGCACAAGACCATCAGCATGACCTCGTCGGCACCGCCGCCGATCGAGGTCAGGCGGCTGTCGCGATAGGCGCGGCTGACCGGCGTCTCGTTGGTAAAGCCCATTCCGCCCCAATATTGCAAGCAGGCGTCGGTGAGCTCGCGGCCGAGCCGGCCGGCCTTCAGCTTGGCCATGGTCGCAAGCTTGGTCACGTCCTCGCCTGCGACCAACTGCTCGGCGGCGCGATAGATCAGCGCGCGCAGCAGCTCGACCTCGGTCTGCATCTCCGCCAGCTTGAAGTGCACGACCTGGTTGTCGAGGATGCTCTGGCCGAAGGCCTTGCGGTTGCGGGTATATTCGATGGTCTGATCGATAATGTATTCATGCGCCTTAAGACAAGCCGCCGCGCCCCAGAGTCGCTCCTCCTGGAATTGGATCATCTGGTAGGTAAAGCCCTTGCCCTCCTCGCCGATCCGGTTGCGCTTGGGCACACGGACATTGTCGAAGAAGATCTGTGCGGTGTCGGATGAGCGCATGCCCATCTTGTCGAGTTTTCGCGCGACAGTGACACCCTTGGCCTTCATGGGCACGCAGATCAGCGACTTGTTGCGATGAACGGGCCCATCGCCGGTGTTGGCGAGCAGGCAGATCCAGTCGGCCTGGGTGCCGTTGGTGATCCACATCTTGCCGCCGGTGATCACGTAGTCATCGCCGTCGGAGCGTGCCTGGGTCTTGATCGAGGCGACGTCGGAGCCTGCGCCCGGCTCGGAGACCCCGATGCAGGCGACGAAATCGCCTGAGATCGACGGCGCCAGAAATTCGCGCCGCACCTCGTCGGAGCCGAACCGCGCCAGCGCCGGCGTCGCCATGTCGGTCTGCACCCCGATCGCCATAGGCACGCCGCCGCAGGTGATGGCGCCCAGCTCCTCCGCCATCATCAGCGCATAGGAGTAGTCGAGGCCGGAGCCGCCGAACTCCACGGGCTTGTTCAGGCCGAGGAAGCCGAGGCTGCCCATCTTCTTGAACAGCTCGTGCGCCGGGAAGATGTCGGCCTTCTCCCAGTCATCGACATGAGGGTTGATCTCATTGGCGATGAACTTTTGTAGGGAGCGGCGGATGTCGTCGTGGTCGGCGGTGAAAAGCATTTTGTCCTCTCGTCATTCCGGGGCATCGCGCAGCGATGAACCCGGAATCCATTTCTCTACGGAGTCTGGAGCCCGATGGATTCTCAGGTGCGCAATTGCGCACCATAGCTCGACGCTTCGCGTCGCCCCGGAATGACGGCGTCCGTCACAATCCCATCTGCCGGCTGGCCAGATCCTTCATGATCTCCTCAGTGCCGCCGCCGATGGCGTTGACCTTGACCTCGCGGTAGATGCGTTCGGCCTTGATGCCGCGCATGAAGCCGGCGCCGCCGAAAATCTGTACAGCTTCCGAGGCGCAGAACGCCATTGTCTGCGTCGCCTGGTTCTTCATCATGCAGATTTCCGCGACCGGGCTCTCGCCCTGCTCGAGCCGCCACGCCAGCATTTCCAGCATCGCCTGACTTGCGGCGACCTTCTGCGCCATGTCCACGATCTTGTGACGGATCACCTGATGCTGGGCCAGCGGCTTGCCGAAAGTCTTGCGCTCCTTGGCGTAGGCGACGGCCTCGTCGAGGCAGACCCGCGCAAAGGCGGTGCAGCCGGCCGCCATGCCCATGCGCTCGCTGTTGAAATTCTGCATGATGATCTTGAAGCCCTGGCCCTCCTCGCCGATCAGGTTTTCGGCCGGCACGCGGCATTCGTCGAAATGCAGCGTCGCGGTGTCGGAGGCCCACCAGCCCATCTTCTTCAGCTTGGTCCTGGACAGGCCGGGCGTGTCGCCCTCGATCAGGAGCAGGCTGACGCCGCCGGCGCCCTCGCCGCCCGTGCGCACGGCAACGGTCAGATAGTCGGCGCGCATCCCTGAGGTGATGAAGGTCTTCTCACCGCTCACAACGTAGTGATCGCCGTCGCGTCGCGCCTTTGTGGCGAGGTTCGCGACATCGGAGCCGCCGCCCGGCTCGGTGATCGCGAGCGCGGAGATCTTCTCGCCTGACAGCACCTGCGGCAGCACGCGTGCCCTGACCTCCGGCCGCGCTGCCCGCGCGATCGGCGGCGAGCCGATGGTGTGACTCATCAGGCTGGCGCTGACGCCTCCGGCGCCCGCCCGCGCCAATTCCTGGCTCGCCACGATCTTCATGAACTGGTCGGCGGCGATCCCGCCATATTCCTCAGGGAATCCCAGCCCCAACAGACCGATCCCGGCCGCCTTGCGATAGAGCTCGCGGGGGAATTCGCCGGCCTCGTCCCACTCATGGGCGAACGGGGAGATCTCTTTTTCGACGAAGCGGCGCATCATGTCGCGGAAGGCATCGTGCTCGGCGGTATAGAACGGGCTCTTCATCGCAGTCTCGCCTCGCGGACGGATTCGTCTCGTTCACCATGGCCGGAACATCGGCGGCTCACTTGCGCAGAGTGGCTGACCGGCGAACCACTCTGGCGCAGGCCCCGGCCTAGCAACTCAACGCAAGACGATTTTGCCCCCTCGCGCGCCAACTCCAAATAAAAAAAGACGTCGATGCACCAACTCCGGCTGGCCCCAAGGCCATGCCGGGCATGGTGCACGGCAATAAGGATGCAGGCGGCACAAGACCGCCGAGGGAGGAATTCTTGGCCGTTCGTTACTACGACTGGATCGTTCATCATGGCCGCCGCACGCCTGACAAGGTTGCGGTGATCGACCTCGCGAGCGAGCGCCGCTTGACCTATGCGCAGCTTGACGCCCGAGTCTCGCGCCTCGCCTCTTTCCTGCGCCACACGCTGAACGTCGCACGCGGCGACCGTGTCGCGGTGCTGGCGCTGAACACGACCGATACGCTGGAGGTCCAGTTCGCCTGCGGCCGCCTCGGCGCGATCTTCGTGCCGCTGAACACCCGCCTCACCGTTCCCGAGCTTCAGTTCATCACCGGCGACTGCGCGCCGAAGGTGATGATCCACGACGCCGATCTCGCCGAGACCGGGCTTGCCGTCGCAAAGCTGTGCGGCATCGCGACCAGCCTGCTGCTCGGGCCCGGCGGGTCCTATGAGGCCGGCATTGCCGGCGCAAAGCCGCTCGAGGCGATCGAGCAGGTCACGCTCGATGACGTCTCGACCATCATGTACACGTCGGGCACGACGGGACATCCGAAGGGCGCGACCATTACCCATGGCATGACCTTCTGGAATTGCGTCAATCTCGGCGGTCCCGCCTGTATCGGACCGTCCTCGGTTCTGCTCACCGTGCTGCCGCTGTTCCACACCGGCGGGCTGAATTGCTACACCAATCCCGTGCTGCATGCCGGCGGCACCGTGATGATCATGCGCGCGTTCGATCCCGGTACCGCGCTCGGCCTGATCAACGATCCCGCACAGGGCATCAACGTGTTCTTCGGCGTGCCCGCGATCTACCAGTTCATGGCGCAACACCCCGCTTTCCCAACGACCGATCTCGGCCGGCTGATCGTCGGAGGCGTCGGCGGCGCGCCGATGCCGGTACCGCTCTTGAAAGTCTGGGAAGCGCGCGGCGTCGCGCTCCAGCAGGGTTACGGCATGACCGAGACCTCGCCGGCCGTGCTGGTGCTCGACCGCGAGGATGCGGCGCGCAAGGCCGGCTCCGCCGGCAAGCCCGTGCTGCACACCGAAGTGCGCATCGTGCGCCCCGACGGCAGCGATGCAGATGTCGGCGAGCTCGGTGAGCTCTGGGTCAAGGGGCCGAACATCACCCCGGGCTACTGGAACAGGCCGGAGGCGAACAAGACCTCCTTCACCGACGGCTGGCTGCACACCGGTGACGCGACGCGCGTCGACGAAGAGGGCTTCTACTACATCGTCGACCGCTGGAAGGACATGTACATCTCCGGCGGCGAGAACGTCTATCCGGCCGAGGTCGAGAACGTCCTGCACCAGCTCGCGGCCGTCGCCGAAGCCGCAGTGATCGGCATTGCAGATCCGCAATGGGGCGAAGTGGGCCTGGCCATCGTCGCGGTCAAGTCGGGCCAAAAGCTGACCGACGCCGATCTCTTCGCGCATTGCGCGGCCAATCTGGCGCGCTTCAAATGTCCACGCCAGATCCGCTTCGTCGACGCGCTGCCCCGCAACGCCACGGGCAAGATCCACAAGCCGACCTTGCGCAAGGAGTTCTCGGTGGCCTCCGAAGTCGACAGGAAAGTCGCCAACGCCTGACCCAAGCGCCCCTCGCGGGCGCTTTTCTTTTTTGAAGTGCCCGCCCTACCCAACAAGAAACCCCAAGGAATTTCCATGAAGAACAAGAAACTCGTCCTGCTCGCCGCGGCAACTGCCCTGACATTGCTCTCCACCCAGGGTGCTTTCGCGCAGAAGAAATACGACACCGGCGCCAGCGACACCGAGATCAAGATCGGCAATGTCGAGGCCTATTCCGGTCCCGCTTCCGCCTACGGCATCATCGGCAAGACCGAGGAGGCCTACTTCAAGATGGTCAACGATCAGGGCGGCATCAACGGCCGCAAGATCAACTGGATCTCTTATGATGACGGCTATTCGCCGCCCAAGACCGTGGAGCAGGTCCGCAAGCTGATCGAGAGCGACGAGGTGTTCCTGATCTTCAACGCGCTGGGCACCCCGACCCAGACCGCTGTGCAGAAATATCACAATGCCAAGAAGGTGCCGCAGCTGTTCCTCGCCACCGGCGCCAGCAAGTGGAACGACCCGAAGAATTTTCCCTGGACCATGGGCTTCCAGCCCAGCTACCGGGTCGAGGCCCAGATCTTCGCCAAGTACATTCTGAAGGAGAAGCCGGACGCGAAGGTCGCGATCTTCTATGCCAACGACGATTTCGGCAAGGACTACGTCGCCGGCATCAAGGACGTGTTCGGTGACAAGGCATCGAAGCTGATCGTGGCCGAAGAGAGCTACGAGACGTCGGAGCCGTCGATTGACGCCCATATCGTCAAGCTCAAGGGCACCGGCGCCGATGTTTTCGTGAACATCGCCACCCCCAAATTCGCGGCGCAGGCCATCAAGAAGATCGCTGAGCTGGAATGGAAGCCGATGCATTTGATGACCGACGTCTCGGTGTCGATCGGCGCGGTAATGAAGCCAGCCGGCCTCGAGGCATCTGAAGGCGTGCTGTCGGCCGGCTATCTGAAGGACGCCTCCGATCCGCAGTGGAAAGACGACGAGGGCATGAAGAAGTTCATGACCTTCATCGACAAGTACATGCCCGGCGCGAACATTTCGGACGCCAATCTGGTTTACGCCTACGCCGCGGCCCAGACGATGGTGCAGGTGCTGAAGCAGTCGGGCGACAACCTGACCCGTGAGAACGTGATGAAGCAGGCCGCCAGTCTCAAGGACTTCGTCCCCGACACGCTGATCCCGGGGATCAAGATCAACACCTCGGCCACAGACTTCGCGCCGATCGAGCAGCTCAAGATGTGGCGTTTCAAGAAGGGCCAGTGGGAGCTGTTCGGCGATATCATCAGCGCCGAAACCGGAGGCTAGCTCGACGCCGGCCAACCTTGCGTGACTGAAGCGCGATGCGATCAGGATGGATCGTCATCGCGCTTCAGGTCGTTGTTTGAGCATGGTCTTCTCGGAAAACCCGCCAGGCACTTGAAGCTCCGGCATCCTGGCTCACCTCGATGGATGCCACGGAAAGACCAAGGCGGCGGGAATCGCCAATCCCCCTCAACTCGGGGCAGGACCATGCCAGGATGGCGATGCCCGAGGGCGGCAGATCGAGGTCCATCGTATAGCTATCGGGGCCGATTGCGATCGCGGAGGCATCAACGTGCACGCCGTCGAGATAGAAATGCACACCGATCTCGCGCAGCGGCGCGCGCAAGGCGGGACTTCGGATCCGAACGGTGTTGCGGCCCGCGCCCCCCTGGATGCGAATCGCGGCCTGGGGCTCGCTCCAGCGGAAGGTGTGCCCCGCTGACGATTCGAGGGCATGGAATCCGGCTTGCCCGAGAACGCGATCTCCCAGGAATTTCACCGCCGGCCCGGCATGGCCGCGAATGCGACGAATGCATTCGAGCCGCTGCAGATGGATCAGCGAGGCGATGTAGCGTCTCATCCATCGCGCGATCGCTTCGCTCGATCCGATCATCGTCAGCGCGCGCAGACCGAAATGCGATTGCAGGACGGCCAGGCGCGCGGCGAAGCGCGCCGGAAGATCGCCGCACAGAGTCAGTGCACCCCAATGCCAGAAGGCGCGCAGTTTTTCCCCAGGCGGCCTCCAGCCGCGGCCTGCAAAGCAGTAATGCAGGAGCGCATTCGACGCAGCGCGGGCGAGCGATACGTCGAATCCGGCCCATTCGACCCATTCGACTGGAACTTCGAGCAGCTCGCTGCCGGGCTCGCGTCGCGCCTCGCTGAGATATCGGATCTCGCCCTCGACGAAATCGAGCGTGAAGGTCTTGAGCTCGCCGATTTCGCCGATGTAATAATGATGGAAGCGCGCCTCCTCCAGATAACCGATGGCGTGACCTCTCGCGTGATAGGCCGCGGCCAGCACCCATTCGGCAAAATGGCCGAGCTCCTCGCGCAGGCCTCCGCATTCCCAATAGACGTCACGCCGCGTCACGAAGCACTGATCGAGCACCTTGCGCCAGGGATGCTGCTTCATGCCGAATTCGATGTCGGCCTGGTACATTGTGGCCTCGGCTTCCGAGAGCCTGTTATGGCAAATCGGCACCGAGCGGCAGGAGAAGGCGGCCCAGTCGGGATGCGCGTCGATCGCGCGGATGCACAGCTCGATTACTTCGGGCTCGGGCCAGCAATGCGACTCCGTGAAGAACAGATAACTGCCGCGGGCCTTGGCGGCGCCAAATGCGCAGAGCCCGATGTCGTGATCCGAAGCGGTGAATTCCAGGCGCGCCTGGTCGCCAGCCAGCACCTTCAGCTCCTCGCGCGCGGCGAAGTCCGGCGGCACCACCAGGATGATTTCGTAAAGCGATCTATCTGCGGTCTGCGACGTCCAACCGAGCCAGGACAGCTCCCATTGCCCGCGGTGATATTCGAGCGGGATGATGATGGAGAACAGCGGAGATTCGCCGATGTATGGGGCGCGCGCGTTCTGCATACCCCCTTATAGACGCAGGCAACGCCATTCCGGATTCTTTCTTGCGGACTATACCGACAGAAACAGTGCGAAGGATTCTTCCACCGTGCGGCGCAGATGCTTTCCGTACAACGCATGGTTGGCGTCGCCGGGCCCGACCCTCCCCAGCGACGGCTTCGGGACGTTCCGGAGCGGCACATAGGCGATCGGCGCCGCGATGGGTGTCAGTTGCGAACCAGGCCCGGCGCGGAGCGTCGAGATGATGCCGTACATCTCGCCGGCGACCGTCGGCCGCGACACCGTGATCACGCGATGCTGGCCGTGCTTGATGATGACGAGGTAGATGAAGCCTGACTGATGCGGGACGGCGACCTCGCCGGTATGCTCGTAGGCGGTATCGGTGCGATCGCCCTCCCGAAAGACCAGCGAAGACACCTTCGGCTCCCAGACAATCTCGGTGCGGTACGCGAAGATCGCGTCCTTGTCGCCGAACGACGGTCGCAGCGTGATGTAGACGTCCTCGAGCCAGGTCACGGCGCGATGCGCATAGGAGCCAAGACTGTCGGGAGCGACATCGTTGGCGGCTTGAGGCGCCGCCACGACGGGGCTCTTCCGCAACGAGACGCCCAGCGCCTGCTCCAGCCGGACCGTCGTCGCCAGCGTAAACGGCCGTCGGCCGCCGAGCACCTTCTCCAGCGTCGACAGGCTGAGCTTGGCCTGCTCGGCCAGCGTCTGCCGGGAGATCCGGCGTCTGGCGAGCTCCTCGCGAATGGTCTCGGCGATCTCGCGGCTCTGCTCGTCCGAAAGCTGCTTGTCGGTGAGTTTATCCTGCATCTGCATCGCTAACCCTGCTCCAGCACGGCCATTCTAGCAGGGCGGACAAACCAGCACAAAACCGCACATGGGCGCCCCACGGCGGCCTGCCCGGGCCGGCCGCGGCGGAACATGACCGATCATTCTGCTCGCGAAATCGGCCCCTCCCAGCGAATGCTCAGAGCCAGCAAACGTCCCTTCGGGAGCAGGCCAATGGACACCTACGACACAGCCGACAACGACGAACACCCCATGCTGAAGGGGCTGATCAAGCTCGGATTGTTTCTTCTCGCGCAGGGCATCGCCGTGATGCTGATGGCCTTCGTGGCCCTGCTCGTCAGCTTCGGGACCAGTTGGTCGGCCACGACAGAGCGGGCCAGCCTGCTTCAGCCCGGCGACGCCAAGTCCGGCTCCCTCCTCCTCAAGGAGGATGGCGCCACCACCGAAGCGATCCGCCTCGGCACCGACATCGACATCACGGTCTCGGGCCCGACGCTGCGCGCGCGCGTCACCCAAATCTTCCGCAACCCGACCAAGGACTGGGTCGAAGCAACCTATGTCTATCCGCTCGCGACCGGCGGCGCCGTCGATACGCTGAAGATGGTGGTCGGCGACCGCGTCATCGTCGGCGACATCAAGGAGCGCCAGCAGGCCCGCGTGATCTACGAAGAGGCACGCCGCACCGGTCAGAGGGCCGCGCTCACCGAGCAGGAGCGGCCGAACATCTTTACCAATTCGGTCGCCAATATCGGCCCCGGCGAAACCGTGCTGGTGCAGATCGAATATCAGGAGCCGGTGCATCAATCCGGCAACGAATATTCACTGCGTCTGCCGCTGGTGGTCGGACCGCGCTACAATCCGGCGCCGATCGTGCAGAGCGTCGACTTCCGCAAGGACGGATCGGGCTGGGGCGCGGCGACCTCGGACCCGGTACCGGACCGCGACCGCCTCTCGCCGCCTGTGCTCGATCCCGCCAGGAATGCACCGGTCAATCCGACCAGCATCACGGTGCGCCTGAAGGCCGGCTTCGCGCTCGGCGAGGTCAAGAGCCACCACCATAAGGTCAAGATCGAAAGTCCGGACAACATGGCGCGTGTCATCACGCTCGCCGACGGCGCCGTCCCGGCTGACCGCGATTTCGAGCTGACCTGGAAGGCCGCCGCCGAGAAGGCGCCATCGGTCGGCCTGTTCCGCGAACATGTCGGCGACGCCGACTACCTGCTCGCCTTCGTCACTCCGCCCAGCGCCGAACAGACGACACAAAAGCCATTGCCGCGTGAGGTCGTGTTCGTGATCGACAATTCGGGCTCGATGGGCGGCACGTCGATCGTCCAGGCCAAGGCGAGCCTCGCCTACGCTCTGTCCCGGCTCCAGCCGACCGACAGTTTCAACGTCATTCGCTTCGACGATACCATGGACATGCTGTTTCCAACCTCCGTGACGGCAGACGCTACCCATGTCGGCGAGGCAACCTCGTTCGTGAGCGCGTTGCAGGCGCGCGGCGGCACCGAGATGGTGCCGGCAATGCGCGCCGCGCTGGCAGACAAGCTCGGCGACACCGGCATGGTTCGCCAGGTCGTCTTCCTGACCGACGGCGCAATCGGCAACGAACAGCAATTGTTCGAAACGATCACGGCGATGCGCGGCCGCTCGCGCGTCTTCATGGTCGGCATCGGCTCGGCGCCGAACACCTATCTGATGACCCGCGCCGCCGAGCTCGGCCGTGGTGCCTTCACCCATATCGGTTCCGTCGAGCAGGTGGAGGAGCGCATGCGCGGCTTGTTCGCCAAGCTGGAAAATCCGGCCGTCACCGGCCTCACCGCGAAATTCTCCGAGGCCAACGCCGACGTGACCCCGGCGATCATCCCAGACGTCTATCGCGACGAGCCGCTGGTGCTGGCAGCAAAGCTCGACAAGCTCGCAGGCTCGCTCGAGATCAGGGGCCGCGTCGACGACCGTCCATGGTCAGTGACGCTGCCGCTGCAAAATGCCGCCCAAGGCAATGGCCTGTCAAAGCTCTGGGCCAAGCGCAAGATCGGCGATGCCGAAGTGGCGCGCGCCATGCGGGAGCTCGCGCCCGAGGAGGCCGACAAGGCGATCCTGGCGCTGGCGCTCGACCATCAGATCGTCACGCACCTGACCAGCCTTGTCGCCGTCGACAAGACGCCGAGCCGGCCCGAAGGCGCGCCGCTCAAGCTCAGCGAATTGCCGATCAACCTGCCGGCCGGCTGGAATTTCGAGAAGGTGTTCGGCGAACGGCCGCAGGTCCCGGCACAATTGCGTGAACGCCATGCCGATGCGCGCACCTCACCCGCCGCGCGGCGTCCGACACCCGCAGCGCCTGACGCGATCCGTCTGCCCAAGACAGCAACTTCAGCCGAGCTGAAGATGATCGCAGGCCTGGTCCTGATCGTGCTCGCCCTGATCCTGTTCGTGTTCAACCGGCGTCGGCTCTTGCTCACCGACGCCGCTTGAGAGAGGAGCCGCCCCGAACTCCTCTGTTAGCGCGCGCGGCTGCCCGTCCCATACCAACGGCCGCGCGCGTCTTTTTCCTGTCATTGCGAGGAGCGAAGCCACGAAGCAATCAGACTGCCGCCGTTCAGACAATCTGGATTGCTTCGCAATGACGAGAGTAGACGTCATGCCCCGCCTCTCATCTCCCCTGGTTCTGGCACTGATCGGCCTCATCCTGTTCGGCGACGGCGCCTACATCCATGCCAAGGCGTGGCTGGCGCAGGTGCTGCTGGAGCGCGCGTTCGACAAGAGCCTTGCGACGGGCGAGGTGATCAAACCATGGGCATGGGCCGATACCTGGCCGGTCGCGCGGATCGAGGTGAAGCGGATAGGCGCCAGCGCGATCGTGCTGGAAGGTACGAGCGGCCAGGCGCTTGCCTTCGGGCCGGGCCATATCAGCCGAACGGCTGATGCGGGCGAGCGCGGTGTTGCCGTATACGCAGCGCATCGTGACACACATTTCCGTTTCTTGCGGAATGTTGCCGTCGGAGACATCGTTGAGATCACCCGCCGCGACGGCAGGCATTTTCGCTATCGGGCGGATTCTTCGGCCGTTGTCCGTTTCGACGCGGCGGGCATCGATCCCTCGACGCAGGGTGTGGAACTCGTGCTCTCGACCTGCTGGCCGTTCGACGCCGTTACGTCCGGGCCGGAGCGCTATGTCATGCATGCCACCTTGATCGAAGCGCGTGAATAGCGGTTCGCAATCGGCCCGTCCGGGAACGATCGAGCCCTCTCAAATCGCGCCGGACACGCCGGTCCATCGCGTTTGACGCGACCGTGAACTGGCGCCGTCGACCAGAGACCTGTAAGAAGGTCCCATTGATTTTGTACGATGTAATTTGCGAAAGCTCGATAGATGGACGACGAGTTCAGGCAGCGCCTCGAACAGCGAATGGAGCAGCTCGAAAATCGCGTCGCGCTGCTCGAAAGGAATCAGGATCTCATCGCCGCCGGGCAAAGGCGATCCTCGCTCCGGAGCCTCTGGCGGCGTCCGCCGATGTGGACTTTCGAGCAATATCCTCCGCGCCTGCTCAACCTGACGGCCTTCCCGCCGGCACCCTCGATCCACGAGAATGCACCGCGGATCGCAATGGTCACGCCGAGCTACAACCAGGTGCAATATCTCGGCGCCACGATCGACAGCATCGTGAGCCAGAACTATCCGAACCTGTATTACCACGTGCAGGACGGCGCCTCGATCGACGGCACGGCTGATCTCCTGAAGAGCCGCGGCGAGAGCATCAGCTGGAGGAGCGAACCTGACAGCGGACAATCGAACGCCATCAATCTCGGCTTCGCCGGCGTCGACAGCGAGATCATGGCCTATCTCAACAGCGACGACATGCTGCTGCCGGGGACGCTGGCCTATGTCGCCAACTACTTCACATCGCATCCGCATGTCGACATCGTCTATGGCCATCGCGTCTTCGTCGATCGCGAGGGACTCGAGGTCGGCCGTGCCGTGCTGCCGCCCCATGACGGGCGCGCGCTGCAATATGCCGACTATATCCCGCAGGAGACGATGTTCTGGCGCAGGCGCGTGTGGGACAGGGTCGGCCCGATCGACGAGAGCTTCCACTACGCGATGGATTGGGACTTCATCCTGCGGGCACAGGCCGCGGGATTCAAATTCGTGCGCCTGCCGCGATTTCTCGCCTGCTTCCGAATCCATGATGCCCAGAAGACGGCGTCGACCTACGCGATCGGCGTCCGGGAGATGGGCATCTTGAGGCGCCGCGCTCTCGGCTTCGATCCGACACAGATACAGATTCGCCGCGCCATCGCCCCCTATCTCGCGAGGCAGGTCGTCTTTCACTACGCCCACAAGCTGAGCCTGCTGGGGTACTGAGCGGTGACGATCACTCACCTCGTGCCGCGCGGACGTCGTGATCGAGCCAGATCCGCTCGAGCCCGATGCCGAGAGGTCGCGCGTCGGAGCTCAGTCCGAGATCCGCGGGAGAGCGTGGATCGGATAGCGACAGGCTGATGGTCAACGTCCCGTCGGCGGCAATCGCGGCGGGATCGAGCATCAACCTGCGCAAGCCCGCGAACGCCTCTCTCGAGAATGTCAGTTGCTGCGGCGCTCCGTTGCCGACGCGGCAGGCCGCCCGCAATTGCGGATTTCCGTCGGAAACGAAGGCCCGGCACGCCAGCACAAGCTCGACCGGCCGTGACGGAATGGGATGGACCTCGAACCGGAGCACGCAATTCCTGGCAATGGACCAGGTGCCCCATTGCTCCGGCTCGCTCCATCCCTCGATCAACGCGGCGACGCCCGCTCCGCCATGCGCGAATTCGAGCTCCTTCACGCCGAGGACCGGCGAGGACACGGGAGCCTTCAGAGCGGCAGGATCGAGCGGCCCCTGATCCGGAACGAACTGCGCGATCACGCGCACTGCGTCCGCAATCGAATTGAGCCCAAGCGCAGAACCATCCAGCTCGTAAACCACACGGTTCGGTCCGGTCACGCGAACACCCCCGCGGGGTGGCGGCCGATCCGCAAGGCGGGCAGGAATGATGATGTCGGCGACGTCAAACCCATGCGTGCGGGCGAGTTCGCCGATGGTCTGCACGGTCCGATCATACAGGGGCGGCCGATGGTTGATGTCGGTCGCGAGCGCCTGTGCCAGCGCCTTGAAGTCGAGCCGCACATCGCCGTGATCCGCCAGCAGCAGACGCTTGAGGACAAACATGTCCTTGGCGATGAAGAGCTGGAGGGCGTTGAGATCGGGGAGTTGGGGATCCTCGTCAATGGGTCCGAAATCGCGCGCCCCTCGCGGCGTCTCGAGCAGATCAGTGGTCTCGAAGAACAGCGCGTGACCGGTGCTGTGCTGCGAGAACCCGGCCATGCTCAGAGGGCGCGACAGTCGGATGAAACTGTCGGTCAGTGCAGCGTTGGCGATACCGGACGCCACGTCGGGCGATAGACCGATGAAGTAGCGCCCACCGATCGCACGCATCCGATCGATGATGCTGCGGCGGACGAACGAATTGTAGATCATCGGCAGATGCGCATAGTGCGCCTGGAAGCCGAAGATGCGCGCCAGCTCGTCGCGTGACGACACTCGCTTCACGGACGAGGTCAGGTCGATCTCGGCGAGCAGCCGGTTGCGGAAGGCCGGATGGTAATAGCTCGGCCAGTGATAGGTGTAGGCGCTCCAGCTCAGGAGATCGATGTTTCGGTCGGAGAGCATCTCCGATGCCGTGGCACATGCGTAGGGCATCAGCCCGTCGTCGTCGCCGATGAAGGCGACGTACTCGCCCGAGGTGTGGCCGAGCGCCGCCTCCCAATTGTCGGTCATGGTCAGAACGGTCTCGCTGGCAAAATGCCTGAAGCGCTCGTCCTTGAGGTCTGCAACGATCTTCGCAATCTCGGGATTACCGCCATTGTTCTGAACGATGAACTCGCAATCTGCATGCGCAGGCTGGCACGCCATGGTCGCGAGCGCGTGGCGAAGCGTGTCGGGACGATCGAGAGTCGGCACCACGATGGACAGCAGCGGCATGATCACCATTTGAGAGAATGAGGGTCACGGTTTCCTAGCATCTTGCCGGACCGTTCGCACTTTCGCCAAAAGTCTCGTGATGCTAGCCTCATCGCCAAATCTTTGTCGTCAAGTCTTGCCCATTCCGTCTCGCGGCATGGAGCGGCCAGGATCAGCCCCCGAAGCCGCCGCGGGGCGCGCGTTGCAACAAGAACAAGAAGTGAGGAAGCGCATGGAAGCTCAAGTGCCCGCCGCCTCGGTCTCTCCGCGCCCATGGTCTCCATCGCCCGACGCCGGAGAGATCGTCAAGGGCATCCATGCCATGCTGCACCCGCACAACATCGTGCTGGTGGGCGCGACCGACAAGCCTGGCAATTATGCCGAACGCATCTGGAACAATCTGATCAAGTACGGTTACGAGGGCGGCCTCTATCCGATCAACGCCAAGCGGGAAACCATCTGGGGCGTCCCTTGCTACAAGGACTTTGCGAGCCTCCCGGAAAAGCCGGATCACGTTCTGGTGCTGGTGCCGGCGCGCTTTGCGGTCCAGGTGATCCGCGATGCCGCGGCAGCCGGTGCACGGTCGGCCACCATCGTCACCTCGGGCTTCAGCGAGTTGCAGGACGAGGAAAGCCAGAAGCTCGCGGCCGAATTGCAAGCGGCGATACGTGAGACCGGACTTGCCGTCACCGGCCCGAATTGCCTCGGCAACCTAAGCGCCGGAGAAAAGCTCTTCACCAACATCGATGATCGCATCGTCACCATGGAACAGGGCGCGGTGGCGATCGCCGGGCAGTCCGGCGCGATCGTCATGGCGATCCGCCAGGCGCTGGAAGACCGCGGTGTCGGTGTCGGCTACATGGTCACATCAGGCAATGAGGCCGGGCTCGAGACGCCGGACCTGATGCGCTATTTCGCCGAGGACCCAAGCATCAAGGTGATCGTCGTCTACCTCGAAGGCGTGCGCAACACCAAGGCCTTTCGCGATGCCTGCAAGGCGGCGCGCGCTGCCAGCAAGCCCGTGATCGCACTCAAGCTCGGCGCCTCCGAGGGCGGCCGCGCCGCGGCGATGGCGCATACCGGCGCGCTCGCGGGCTCGATCGAGACGTTCGACGCCGTTGCAACGCGCGAAGGCGTGATCCGGGTCGGCGGCCTCGACGAGCTGATCGAGACCACCGAGTGTTTCGTTCACTCCGCCGTGCCCAAGGGCGACCGGCTCGCGGCGGTCACGCTGTCGGGCGGCAAGCGCGGCATGCTGCTGGACGCCTTCTATGCCGAGGGCCTGAACTTTGCGCCGCTCAGCCCGCACGTCGGCTCCGAACTGGCGAAGATGCTCGGGCCGGGGTCTATCGTCGGCAACCCGCTCGACGCCGGCTTTGCCGCGGTGGTCGATCCCTCCGTCTACATGAAGTCGATCAAGCTGATGATCGACGATCCTGATATCGACATCGTCATCGTCGATGCCGAGCTGCCGAAGACGCCGCACGAGCTGCGCGAGCGCAACTTGCGCATCGTCGATGACATGGCGCGCCAGGGCGGCAAGCCCGTGATCTACATCAGCGCGATGTCGATCGGCTTCACCGACTTCACCAAGACCTTGCGCAAATCGCTGCCGCATCTCGCGGTCATGCAGGGCATGGACCGGGCGGTGACCGCGATCAAGTCGCTGCTCGACTACGCCAAGCTGCGCAAGGAGGTGCCCGACATCGTCTCGAGCTCGAAACCCGCCGCGCGCGCCGTGCTGGAGAAGGCGCTGAAATCGGCGAGCGGCGCCGCGCTCGACGAGGTCGCCTCGAAGAAACTCTTGAAGGCTTATGGCATTCCGATCTCGAAGGAAGCCATCGCGCAGACGGCAGCCGAGGCGGTGAAGATCGCGAAGCAGATCGGCTTTCCGGTCGTGGCAAAACTCGTCAGCGCCGAGATCCTGCACAAATCCGACATCGGCGGCGTGGTATTGAACCTCAACAGCGCAGCTGACGTGAAGAAGGCGTTTGCCGCCATCACCGCCCGGGTGAGCAAGTTGAAAGGCAAGCCCAAGCTGGACGGCATCCTGATCGCGCAGCAGGTCAAGGCCGAGCTCGAGCTCGTCGTCGGCGCCTCGCTCGATGCCGAGATGGGACCGGTCGTGCTGTTCGGCACCGGCGGCATCGACATCGAGCTGATGAAAGACGTCGTGCTCGCCGCCGCGCCGCTGGACGAGGCCGAGGCGCGGCTCCTGATCGGCCGCACCAAGGCCGGCATCAAGCTGCGCGGCTATCGCGGCAAGCCGTCCCTGCACGAGGCCTCCGCGGTGAAAGCGCTGGTCGGCCTGTCCAATTTGATCGCGGATGCCGGCGACCGGATCGCCTCGATCGACATCAACCCGTTCCTGATCAACACCAGGACGGGCGTAGCGGTCGATGCCCTCATCGTCCTCAACAACGCCGCGGCTAGGCGGGTTGCCGGACATTGATGCCGTAGGGCGGATTAGCGCCAGCGTAATCCGCCAATTTGCACGACTGCCGAGGCGAAAACGGCGGGTTACGCTTCGCTAACCCGCCCTACGTACCATCCGGGCTCCTTCCAACTTGCCTGCTTTGGCCGTAAAACCTTCCCCGCATGGCACGCGCGAGCAATCTGGTGATCGGAACGGCAACGCTGGCGGTGATCGCCGTGGCGTTCGGCGGCCTGCTCGGCGTGCAGAAATGGCGCACCATCCAGAGCCGCAGCCAGTTGCGCGTGGTGTTCGAGGGCGGCTCGGCCAGCGGCCTGCGCCGCGGCGGGCCGGTCAATTTCGACGGCGTGCCCGCGGGCCAGATCCTGTCGATCAAGCTGGACAATCCGCGCAGGATCGTGGCGCTGGTGATGCTCGACAACACCGCGCCGATCCGCAAGGACACCGTGGCCGGCATCGAGTTCCAGGGCCTCACCGGTGTTGCCGCGATCTCGCTGATCGGGGGCGCGCCCTCTGCGCCGCCGGTGCCGCTGGACTCGGACGGCGTCCCCGTGCTGACCGCCGATCTCAGCGACGCCGAATCCATCGTCGACACCCTGCACAGTGTCGACCGCACCATCGTCAGCAACGCCCCCGCGATCAAGGAGGGCCTGCGCACGTTCGAGGACTACACCGCCGACCTCCGGAGCAAGGGTGGCGAAATCGACTCCGTCATGGCCAAGGTCGACAGCGCCTTCGCGGGCTTTGATAAGGCAGTCACGAAGATCGAGGGCGTGGTGCCCGGCTTCGTCGACGGCAAGGCCGACGAGCTGTTCGAGAAGATACAGGGGCTGCACGAGCTCGCCGACACCATGAGAAAGAAATCGGCCGGCTACCTCGAGGACATCCGTCGCTCGCTGCTCGACGTCAGCGAGGCCGCCAACAAGATGAGTGGGACGCCGGCCCCCACTGCCGCCCCGCGCCCGCCGCGCAAGCCGCCGCAGAAGAAGCAGTGACGCCTCCCTTATCCTCCCTCTCAAGGGAGGCGACCATGCCTCACCACGCGTAGCGCACGACGCCCTTGCCGGCGTAGGAGCGGGTGAGGTTCGAGAACTCTCCCTCGAACGTCGCCGATGCAGACCAGCCGTTCATCCAGTTCATCTGCGCTGCCGCCGTGGTCAGCGCCGAATCGCGCGCCTGGGCGGCACCGTTCACGACGAAAGCCGATCCCGGCAGGGTCTGGAACACCGCGCCCACAGTGCGGTCCGGATTGTAGTCATGCGCCCAGGCGAGGCGGCCGCGCAGGGTCATGAGGCCACCGGCCGCGGCAAACGACCTGTCCGCGCGCAGGCCGAGTTCGGTGCGGGTGCTGGTCACGTCCTTGGCGGCATAGTTGAGCGCGAAGACGTTGCTGCCGACCACGGCTGCCTCTGCATAGCTGGGAAGGCTGAACAAGGTGGCCTGGAGCGCCGCATACGGCGTGAGGCCGGCCCACCGCATGGCATAGCGATAGCCGCCCTCGATGCGGCCCGACACGGCATTGGCGTTGAACTGCGCACGCAGCTGGTCATAACCGGCAGCCGTCACGACGCGGTTGGTCGTGACGTCCTGCCAACCATAGGCGAGCGCCGCCGTGATGTAGGCCGGTCCCGCCGTATGACGCACGAAGGCGCCGGCCTGGAATAGATCGGAGCGGCCCCAGCCGAGCCCGTTGACGTTGAAGGCGGTCCCGCCACCTGCGAGTGCAAAGCCCGCAATCGTCGACGGCGAGAAGCGGTAATCGAGGCCCACGGCAGTGCCGTAGACACTGCTCCTCGTGTTGTTCGAGCCGAGGCCGGCATTGCCGTCCGTGGTCTGCGAGCCGCCATAGCCGGCCGTCCACACATCCCAGCGCTGCTCGAAGGTTGCCGCCGGGGCCTTGCGGTACATCGAGGCAAAGGCGTCGCGCGCGCTCTTGTCGCGCGCATTCGCGTCCGCGGCAAATGGCGAGGCGCCAGGCGTGCCGCTGCGTCCTGAGCTGAAGACGTCGGTCAACAGACTCAGGAACAGGTTCATCGCATTGAACGTCGTCTGCTGCGATCCCGTTGCGGATTCACCCGAGGCCTGCGTCAGGCCCCCGGGACCAAGTCCCGCGAGTTCGGCCTGCAGGAAGCCGTTGGTGTTGAAGAAGTTCTGAAGGGTCGTCGCGACGTTCTGCTGGTTGACGTTGAGCGTGTATTTCGCGCCGTAGTTCAGCGTGAAATCGAGGAAGACCTCGTTCGACCCGACGCTCGTCGTGCCGATGAGGCCACCCGGCGCAGCAACGCCCGAAAAATTCCCGACGGAGGTGCCGAAGAAGTTCATGATCGAATAGCGCTTCATCACCGCAGCGCCCGGATACAGCGAGACGCCGACGGTGCCGTCCAGCGCGACATTGCCGGTGACGAGCGCGTGGCTCGTGCTGGATCCGCTGCCGACCTGCACCGCATAGACCGAGCCGGATTGAAGCGCGAGATCGCCCTGAACCTGCATGCTCGAGCCCGGGCCGCCGTCGCCGGGCGCATAGATGCCGCCGTTGGCGATGAGGGTAATTGCCGACGATTCCGGCGCCGAACAACGCACCGCCTGCATTCACGGTTGTCAGGCTCGACTGCGAGATGTCACCATCGACCCGCAGGATGCCGCCGTTCACCGTGGTCGTGCCGGTGTAGGTATTCGTCCCCGAGAGGATCAGCGTGCCGCTGCCGACCTTTTCCAGCGAGCCGGGGCCGGCGGGACCGCAACCGCAGGTATCACCGATGACGCCGCTGACCTCGGTCGAGAGGTTGTTACCGCCGACGACGAGGGTATTGCCGCCGCCGATGTAGTAGAAGCCGCTGCCTTCGATCGATCCTGCGGTGATGCGACCATCGCCGGCCGGACCGGTGCCTCCACCGAAATCGACGACGCCGGTCCCGGTGGTGATGAAGCGTGCGTTGCCGCCGGTGGAGTTGTCGAAGAATTCGGTCCTGCCGCCGTCCTTGGTGATGATCGTGGCATTGCCGGCCGTGGTGAACGCGCCGAAATCGGTGAGACCATCCGCTTCATTGATGATGGTTGCATTGCCGGCGGTCGCCGTGTCGGAGCCGGCGAACGTCCCGAACACGGTCCCGCCAAAATCCTTGTTCACGATCGTCGCCGAGCCCGCCGAAGATTGCTCGATGAATATCGTGCCGCCGCCATTCTGGTTGGTGATGTTGGCCGTGCCTGCATTAGTCCGTCCGAAGAAGCCGATCAGGCCGCTGTCATTGATGATGGTGGCCCGACCGGCCGTCGCGGTGTCGGCTCCACCCCCGAGCGGATCGCCGAAATACACCTGGCCGTTGTTGGTGATCACGATCGAGCTGGCGGAGCTTGCGTTGAGGAACATCGTCGTGCCGGAGAAGTCGTTCAGGATCGACGTGATCCCCGACGTGTCGGCATTGACGATGCTGAAGAGGCCCTCGTTGGTGACGGCGCCGACCATGCTCGCGGTGTGGGTCGCGTCGCCGAGCTGCAGGGATCCGCAATTGCAGATGAAGGTGCCGCCGGTATAGGAGTTCGCGCCGAGCAGCGCCAGGATACCTGGTCCCTGAACATTGATCCCGTCGCTGCCGACGATGCGGGAAGCGATCACGGCCGAGGGATCCGCAGTGCCGGTCACATCGTTGGTGACGAACGTGGTGCCGCCCGCAGCCAGCCTGAGGTCGCCGCCCTGAATGGTATAGATCGAGCCGTCGGCGGTGAGGTCGAAGCCCACGAGGCTGGTGAGTTGCACGCCGCCCGGCGTCACCGTCACCGTGCCGCCCGTCGCCGGCGTCGAGGGAGCGCTGCTTCCGAACAGCGTGCCGGCTGACGCAGGATCGTAGGCCGTGCTGGTCCCGCCAAAGACGTCGGTCCAGTTGGTCGTAGTGTTGTCCCAGACGCCGCCCCCGCCGTTGACGATGCCGTTCGGCGTGGTCTGTGATCCGTTGAAGACCTGTTGTGCCTGGACGGGATCGATCAGAGCGATCGCGCTCAAGACGAGGCCCGCCCCGGATGCCGCGCGCATGACCGCGGCACTCCGAAGCAGGCAACCCCGCCCGCTTGCTCGCAACCAAGCCCCCAAAGCTCGTCCCCCAACCTGCGGCGCTCCCCAATGGCGCCGCGGGAACTTAGGCGATGAAGGCGGGCGGTAGAACTACGGAGGCATGAGAATCCGCCAACGCGACCGCAACTCGGGCAGATTCAACAGCCCATGTTGCAGCCGCGCCACGATTTTACCGAGAGCGACCCCGTCCCGCCCATAGGCGGACGCGCCAGAACGTCCGCCATTATGGACGGCCATTCACATCCCTGGCTTGTCGTCCCACGCGTGGCACCGGCAGGGGCTCAATAGTTGCTCGGAGAGGACCCGTTCGGGATGCCGTCGATCGGACACTCATCGGTCCCCGGCGTCGCGCGGGTCATGGCCTCGACCATGTCGCGCGTGCCCTCGGGGTCTTTGATCCAATTCTTGTAGAAATCATACGGGCAGGCTGCGACGCCGCGCGGGCTTTCGCCGGAATTGATCATGCCGGTATAGCCGCGGTGGACCAGCTTGTAGAGATGGTTCTGCGACTGGCCGTTGCGGCGCGCATCGCGGATCAGATGTTTCGACAGCTGGGCGTACTGGATGCCGTAATCCTCCTCGCCGCACTCGCCGAGCGTACGGCCGTCGAAGCCGATGATCGCGGAGTGGCCGAAATAGGAATAGACGCCGTCGAAACCGGCGGCATTGGCGACGGCGACATAGACGTTGTTGGCCCACGCCATCGCCTTGGAAATAAGGACTTGCTGCTCCTTGGCCGGATACATGTAGCCCTGGCAACGCACGATCAACTCGGCACCCTTCATGGCGCAGTCACGCCAGATCTCCGGAAAGTTGCCGTCGTCGCAGATGATCAGGCTGACCTTCATGCCTTTCGGGCCTTCGGAGACATAGGTGCAATTGCCGGGATACCAGCCTTCGATGGGCACCCACGGCATGATCTTGCGGTACTTCTGCACGATCTCGCCCTTGTCGTTCATCAGGATCAAGGTGTTGTAGGGCGCCTTGTGCGGATGCTCCTCATGGCGCTCGCCGGTCAGCGAGAACACGCCCCACACCTTGGCCTTGCGACAGGCCTCGGCGAAGATCGCGGTCTCTTCACCCGGCACCGCGCATGCCGTCTCGTACATCTCCTTGGAGTCGTACATGATGCCTTGCGTGGAATATTCCGGGAAGATCACGAGGTCCATGCCGGGCAGGCCGGCCTTCATGCCCACCACCATGTCGGCGATCTTGCGGGCATTGTCGAGCACCTCGGCCTTGGTATGCAGGCGGGGCATCTTGTAGTTCACCACGGCGACGCCGACGGTGTCGTTGCTGCTGGAAATGTCGCCGTGAAGCATGTCGGGCGCTCCTGTCGTTTATTGGTTTGAGGTCATCGCGCGCTAATGGCTGATCATCCAGGGCCGCGCCGTTGGGAAACCCTTGGCACCGCTCCCGGTCTTGGTCATCAGCCGCGCCGGTTTTTTCTTGTCTGACGCGCTCTTGTCCTTCACGGTTCTGCCTGTGGAGCAGCAACCGCAGCCGGGCCCGTGCGAGGCCTTGTATTGCGCGAGCGTCTGCGGCGCGTGGGTGCTGCGCTCGTTGACGGCATGCGCCTTGCGCTTCTCGGCCGGCATGCAGAAGAAGTTCGGCGCGGTCAGGATCACGCGCGGCGCCGACGTCTCGCAGTGCGGGCAGCTTTGCGGATCGTCGCACTCGGCCATCGGGCGCAGATCCGTAAAAGGTCCGCAATCGTCACAGAGATATTCGTAGACCGGCATCGCATCACCTAAGTTCTTGCCTGTTCATACAACTCGCTGCCACCATTCGTGTGGAGACAGCCCCTCACCCCAACCCTCTCCCCGTAAGAACGGGGAGAGGGAGCGCACCGGCTACTTGTCGGGCGAAATCGGCATCTGGATATCGCCGGTGATATGCTTGATGGGACCTGCCGCCGACGGCATCACGTCGAAGTCGAAGATCTCCGTCGGCAGCCACAGCGTGGCGCAGGCATTGGGCACGTCGACCACACCGGAGATGTGGCCCTGACACGGCGCGGTGCCGAGGATCGAATAGGCCTGAGCGCCGGAATAGCCGAACTTCTTCAGATACTCGATCGCGTTGAGGCAGGCCTGGCGATAGGCGATGTGGACGTCGAGATAGTGCTGCTTGCCTTGCTCGTCGACCGAGATGCCCTCGAAGATCAGGTAGTCCTTGTAGTTCGGCGTGATCGGCGACGGCTTGAAGATCGGGTTCTTGATGCCGTATTTCGACATGCCGTCCTTGATCACTTCGACCTTCAGATGCAGCCAGCCGGCCATCTCGATGGCGCCGCAGAAGGTGATCTCGCCGTCACCCTGGCTGAAGTGCAGATCGCCCATCGAAAGACCTGCGCCCGGCACATAGACCGGGAAGTAGATCTTCGAGCCGCGCGAGAGATCCTTGATATCGCAATTGCCGCCATGCTCGCGCGGCGGCACCGTGCGCGCACCCTCCGCGCCGATCTTGGCCTTGACGTCGCCCTTGGCGCGGCCGCCATGGGCGGTCGCCGCGAACGGCGGATTGGCAAGGCCCGGGACGCGGGTCGGGTTGGTCGAGATCAGCTCGGCCTCGCGCTTGTTCCAGGTCTCCAGCATCTTCGGATCCGGAAGACAGCCGATCAGGCCGGGATGGATCAGGCCGGCGAAGTTGACGCCAGGCACATGGCGCGACGAAGTGTAGAGACCCTTGATGTCCCAGATCGATTTCTGCGCCAGCGGGAAGTGGTCGGTGAGGAAGCCGCCGCCATTCTGCTTGGAGAAGAAGCCGTTGAAGCCCCACAGGCTTTCCTTCATCGGGCCGACGTCGAGCAGGTCAACCACGAGGAGATCGCCGGGCTCGGCGCCCTTGACGCCGATCGGACCAGACAGGAAGTGCACGATCGACAGGTCGATGTCGCGCACGTCGTCGGCGGAATCGTTGTTCTTGATGAAACCGCCGGTCCAGTCATAGGTCTCGATGATGAAATCGTCGCCGGGATTGACCCAGGCCACGATCGGGATGTCGGGGTGCCAGCGGTTGTGCACCATGTCATTTTCGTAGGCCGACTTGGTGAGATCGACCTTGATCAGTGTCTCTGGCATCGAGATGCTCCCCTTTTACTACGGTTGGTTAGACGGACAGATATTTCGAGACCTGCGCGGCATCGACGGCGTCGCGCGGGTCGTCGCGCACGATCTCACCGTTCTCGATCACCAGCACGCGGTCGGCGATGTCGAGCGCGAAGCTCAGGACCTGCTCGGACACGACGATGGAGAGCCCCTTCTCGTCGCGGATCCGCTTCAGGGTTCGCGCCATCTCCTTGATGATGGAGGGCTGGATGCCTTCGGTCGGCTCATCCAGCAGCAGGACCTTTGGCTTGGTCGCGAGCGCACGTGCAATGGCGAGCTGTTGCTGCTGGCCTCCCGACAGATTGCCGCCGCGGCGGCCCTTCATCTCGAGCAGGACCGGGAACAATTCATAGATGTCACCGGGCACCTCGGATTCGCCCGCGACAACGAGGCCGGTCTCGATGTTCTCCTTCACCGTCATGGTGGAGAAGATCATGCGGCCCTGCGGCACATAGGCGAGACCTTTGGCGACGCGCTCGTAGCTCTTGAGGTTACCGAGCTCGGCGCCGTCCATCGTCACCGAGCCGCTTTTGGCCGGCAGGATGCCCATCAGCGACTTCATCAGCGTGGTCTTGCCCATGCCGTTGCGGCCCATGATCGCGACGATCTCGTTGGGCGCGACCTTGACGTTGAGCCCGTGCAGCACCTCGCTCTGGCCGTAGGCGACGTGAAGATCGGAAATTGCCAGCATCGTCGCGCTTCCTATTTCTTGCGCATGATCTTGTCCGGAAACCGGACGCCACTTTCCGGGATCATGCGCTAATGCCCCAGATAGACTTCGATGACCTTGGGATCGTTCTTGACCTTCTCCATGGTCCCTTCGGAGAGGATCTGGCCCTGATGCAGCACGGTCACCTTGTGGGCGATGTCCTCGACGAACTTCATGTCGTGCTCGATCACCAGCACCGAGCGGTTCTTGATGATGCGGTTGAGCAGTTCGGCGGTCTTGGCGCGCTCAGACACGCTCATGCCGGCGACGGGCTCGTCCAGCATCAACAGATCGGGATCCTGGATCAGCAGCATGCCTATCTCGAGCCATTGCTTCTGGCCATGGCTGAGCTCGTCGGCATAGGTGTTGAGCTTGTCCTTGAGGAAGATCATCTCCGCGACCTCCTCGACCCGATCCTTCACGAGTTGGTCGCGCTGAAAGGTCAATGAGCCGAACACGGTGCGGCCGCGCGGGAACGAGATCTCGAGGTTCTCGAACACGGTGAGGTCCTCGAACACCGACGGCGTCTGGAATTTGCGCCCGACGCCGGTCTGCACGATCTCGTTCTCCTTCAGTTTCGTGAGTTCCTTGCCGCGAAACTGGATCGAGCCCGAGGTCGCCTTGGTCTTGCCGCAGATCAGGTCGAGCACCGTGGTCTTGCCGGCACCGTTGGGACCGATGATGACGCGAATCTCGTTCTCCTCGACGTAGAAAGAGAGATCGTTGACCGCCTTGAACCCGTCGAACGAGACGGTCAATCCGGAGACAGCGAGCAGGAAGTCCTTGGGCTGATGACCGACGAGCATGATCTATCTCCTCACTGCCAGCGTGGCATCGGCATCGTGATGACCGACGAGCATGATCTATTTCCTCACTCTGCCGGTGCGCCGTCGGCGACCGAATTGTCGTTCCAGCCCGGCTTCCGCTTGCGCGAGGCGAACAACCGATCGATGCGCGGCTGCACGTAATCGGCCCAGAGCCCGGACAGACCGTTCGGGAAGGCGAGCACGACCGCGATGAACAGCGCGCCGAGGCCGAACAGCCAGAGTTGCGGGAAGGATTCCGACAGGCTGGTCTTGGCGAAATTCACCAGGATGGCGCCCCAGATCGCGCCGAAGATCGACATGCGGCCGCCGACCGCGGTGTAGATCACCATCTCGATCGACGGCACGATGCCGACGAAGGATGGCGACATGAAACCGACATTGAGCGCGAACATGGCGCCGCCGATCGCGGCGAACACCGCCGCCATGCAGAAGGCGAAGATCTTGAAGTTGGCGACGCTGTAGCCGGAGAAGCGGACGCGGTCCTCCTGTTCGCGCATCGCCACCAGGATGCGGCCGAGCTTGGTCAGGCGGATGAACTGCGCGATGCCGATGCAGGCGAACAGCAGCACCACCTCGACGAAGTACAGGATGACCTTGGCGTGGTCGGGCCGGATGTCCCAGCCCTTGAGCGTGCGCAGATCCGTCATGCCGTTGATGCCGCCGGTATAGCCCTGCTGCCCGACGATCAGGATGGTCAGGATGGCGGCGACGGCCTGGGTGATGATCGCGAAATAGGTACCGCCGACGCGGCGCTTGAACATCGCGGTGCCGATGATCAGGGCGAACAGGCCGGGGACCAGGATGATGGCGAGGATGGTGAAGGTGAGGCTGTGGAATGGTTGCCAGAACAACGGCAGCGACGTGATCTGATTCCAGTCCATGAAATCGGGGATGCCGGGCGTCGACTGGATCTTCGTGTTCTCGGCGCTGGACGCCTCGAGCTTGAGAAACATCGCCATGCAGTAGCCGCCGAGACCGAAGAACACGCCCTGCCCCAGGCTCAAGATGCCGCCATATCCCCAGCACAGCACGAGGCCGAGCGCGACAAAGGCGTAGGTGAGGTATTTCGCGACAAGGTTGAGGCGGAACACATCCAGCGACAGCGGCAGGATCACGAACAGCACGGCGGCCAGGACAATAAAGCCGATGAGCTCGGACCGGTTGAAGAAGCGTGAGTTGATGATCATGATCTGCCTGCTTCTCGTTACTTGCGGACTTTGAGGGCGAAGAGACCCTGCGGCCGCAGCATCAGGATGCCCACGACAGCGAGCAGCGTCAGGACCTTGGCCATCGAGCCCGACATGAAGAATTCGAGCGTCGATTGCGTCTGCGAGATCGAGAACGCGGAGGCGATGGTGCCGAGCAGGCTCGCGGCGCCGCCAAATACGACGACCAGGAACGTGTCCACGATGTAGAGCTGTCCGGAGGTCGGCCCGGTCGAGCCGATCATGGTGAAGGCGCTTCCGGCGATTCCGGCGATGCCGCAACCGAGCCCGAACGTGTAGCGGTCGACCTTCTCGGTGTTGATGCCGACCGCTCCGGCCATGATGCGGTTCTGCACCACCGCACGGACCTGACGGCCCCAGCGCGACATGTACATGACGTAGGCGACCGAGAGGGTGATCAGCACGGTGAGACACATCACGAAGACACCGTTGATCGGCACTTCGATGCTGTCGGTGACGCGCAGCGAGCCCAGCATCCATTGCGGCAACTCGACGCCGACCTCACGCGCGCCGAACACGGAGCGATAGGCCTGCTGCAGCATCAGGCTGAGGCCCCAGGTGGCGAGCAGCGTATCGAGCGGGCGCTTGTAGAGATGCCGTATCAGCACCCACTCCACCAGCATCCCCAACGCGCCGGACGCGACAAAGGCCAGGATCATCGCAAGGAAGAAGTAACCGCTGAACAAGCCGGGCAAATAGGACTGGAAGACATTGGAGGTCATCCAGGTGACGTAGGCCCCCAGGATCATGAACTCGCCATGGGCCATGTTGATGACGCCCATCTGGCCGAAGATGATGGCAAGCCCAAGCGCCATCAGGACGTAGACCGAGAACAGGATCAGTCCGGCAAAGCCCTGCATGACGAAGATGGAGCCGAGATCACCAAGCGAGTAGTCGCCGAACATCGATGTCCTCCGTCGGGGATAAGGGTCCCGCGTCGCGAGCAGGTTCGTGACGCGGGGGTCTTGGGCGTGGATTTGCTGTCCACGCCAGGGAGAGGCTTGGTGTTTGGAAGAAAGCGACTGAGAGCGCTTCTTACTGGTAGCCCTTGGGGAACGGATCCGGCTCGACGAGATCGGCGGTCTCGTAGATCAGCTCGAACTGGCCATCGAGCTTGGCGCGTCCCACCCGGGTCTTCGACCAGAGGTGATGATTTTCGTGGATGCGCACATAGCCTTCCGGAGCGCCCTTGAACTCGACGCCGGGCGAAGCCGCCGCGATCTTGTCGACGTCGAACGAACCCGCCTTCTCCACCGTCAACTTCCACAGCCACGGGCCGAGATAGGCAGCCTGGGTGACGTCTCCAATCACGGTCTTCTCGCCCCACGCCTTCTTGAACGCCGGCACGAAGGTCTTGTTGTTCGGATTGTCGAGCGACTGGAAGTACTTCATGCAGGCATAGGCGCCCGCGATGTTCTCGCCGCCGATGCCGTCGATCTCGTCTTCGGTCACCGAGATCGTCAGCAGCGCCTGCTTGGAGAGGTCGATGCCGGCGGCCTTGAGCTGCTTGTAGAAGGCGACGTTCGAGCCGCCCACGACGTCGGTGAAGATGACGTCGGGCTTGGTCAGCTTGATCTTGTTGATGACCGAATTGAACTGGGTGTTGCCGAGCGGATAATACTCCTCGCCGACCACCTTGCCCTTCAGCACGTTCTCGACGTGCTTGCGCGCGATCTTGTTCGAGGTGCGCGGCCAGATGTAGTCGGAACCGATGAAGAAGAACGACTTCGCACCCTTCTCCTTGGCGATCCAATTCAGACCCGCGAGAATCTGCTGGGTCGCTTCCTGACCGGTATAGATGACATTCTTGGACTGCTCGAGGCCTTCGTAGAAGGTCGGGTAATAGAGCATGCCGTTATACTGCTCCATGACCGGCAGCACCGCCTTGCGCGAGGCGGAGGTCCAGCAGCCCATGATCGCCGCGACCTTGTCGTTGACCAGCAGCTTCTTTGCCTTTTCCGCAAAGGTCGGCCAATCACTGGCGCCGTCTTCCTGGATGAACTTGATCTTGCGCCCGAGCACGCCGCCGGCGGCATTGATCTGCTCGATGGCGAGCTTTTCGGCCTCGATCGACCCGGTCTCGGAGATGGCCATGGTGCCGGTCGCCGAGTGCAGGATGCCGACCGTGACCTCGGTGTCGGTGACCGCAAGGCCGGTGGTGTTGACCGCCGAGGTCGCGGGAGCCTGTGCAAAGGACGCCCGCGGCAGCATCGTGATGGCCGGCACGGCGGCCATTCCCATCAATAGTTTGCGCCGGAGCGGCGACAAAAGGCCCTTGTTTGGTTCGTCTGACATGAGCACCCCACTTTTTTTCGAGGACACGCGATTGGTGCCGGTGAGGATGGCTCGGATCTGGGCGGCGGAAGCATACGCAAGATCGCGTATACTGCACCGCAAAATGCCGACGTAGGCTTTTGGTACGGAATTTGCGAGGGCTCCGGGTCCGTATCAGGAGTGGGGTAAAGCGTGGCAGGGCGGCAGCGAATAGACCGCGTCAGGCGACAGTACAACCAATGGGTCGCCAACCAGACGCTGGAGGACTATGCGCTGCGCTTCACGGCCAAGAGCGCGCGCCGCTGGTCCGCCGCCCGGGTCGCCAACACGGCGCTGGGCGCGATCTCGTTCCTGGCGATGGAGGCGATCGGCGGCACCATCACGCTGAACTATGGCGTCACCAACGCGGCCGCCGCCATCCTCGTGGTCTCGACCATCATCTTCTGCTGTGGCGTGCCAATCGCCTACTATGCCGCCAAATGCGGCATCGACATCGACCTGCTCACGCGCGGCGCCGGCTTCGGCTACATCGGCTCCACCGTCACCTCGCTGATCTATGCGTCCTTCACCTTCATCTTCTTTGCGATCGAAGCCGTGATCCTCGCGTCCGCGCTCGAGATGTGCTTCGGGATTCCGCGGCCGATCGGCTACCTCATCAGCGCGGTCGTCATCATCCCGCTGGTGGCCTACGGCATCACGCTGATCAGCCGCTTCCAATTGTGGACGCAGCCGCTGTGGATCGTGCTCCACATCATTCCGTTCGCGGCGATCGCCTGGCACAACCCGCACTCCTTCACGGAGTGGCGCAAGTTCTCGGGCGAGCACGGCGACCTCACCGGGCATTTCGACCTGCTGCTGTTCGGGGTTGCGGCCTCGGTGGTGTTTTCGCTGGTGGCGCAGATCGGCGAGCAGGTCGACTTCCTGCGATTTTTGCCGCGCGATCGCCGCGCCTCCAGGGCGTCGTGGTGGGTGGCGATGATGAGCGCGGGACCGGGCTGGATCGTGCTTGGCGCCTTGAAGCTCCTCGCGGGTTCCTTCCTCGCCTTCTTCGCGCTCAGCCACGGGGTGCCGCCCGAGGAGGCCGCCGAGCCCGCGCATATGTATCTCGAAGCGTTCCGCTATGTGCTGTCGCAGCCCGACCTCGCGCTGGCGTTGACCGGCACGTTCGTGATCCTGTCCCAGGTGAAGATCAACGTCACCAACGCCTATGCCGGATCGATCGCCTGGTCGAACTTCTTCTCGCGCCTGACCCACAGCCATCCCGGCCGCGTCGTCTGGCTGGTTTTCAACGTCATCGTGGCGCTCCTGTTGATGGAGATCGGCGTCTACAAGGCCCTGGAGCAGACCCTGGCGCTCTATTCGAACGTCGCGATCGCCTGGGTCGGCGCGCTGGTCGCGGATCTCGTCGTCAACAAGCCGCTTGGATTGCGGCCGCAGCAGATCGAATTCAAGCGCGCGCATCTCTACGACGTCAATCCGGTCGGCGTGGGGGCGATGACGATCGCGACCATTGTCTCCATCAGCGCCTTTTACGGCCTGTTCGGGCCGACCGCGAAGGCGCTGTCGGCCTTCATAGCGCTGGCCGTCGCCTTCATTGCCGCACCGTTGATTGCCTGGGCCACGGACGGCAAGTACTACATCGCGCGAAAGCCGAAGCGGAGCTGGCAGGACATCGAGTCGATCCAGTGTTGCATCTGCGAGCACGCGTTCGAGCCGGAGGACATGGCTTCCTGCCCCGCTTACGCCGGACCGATCTGCTCCTTGTGCTGTTCGCTGGATGCCCGCTGCCACGATCTCTGCAAGCCGCACGCGCGGATTCAGGCGCAGGTGTCGGAGACGCTGGGCAAGCTGATGCCGCAGCCGATCTACGCGCGCATCAACTCGCAGCTCGGCCACTATATCGGCGTTTTCGCAGTCTCCGCCGGCCTCGTCGCGCTGGTGCTGGGCCTGATCTATCTGCAGACCTCGGCGAGCGTGCATGGCGAGAACGCGCTCGTCTCCGACGTGCTCTGGAAGGTGTTCTTCTCGCTCAGCATCATCATCGGCGTGGTGGCGTGGCTGTTCGTGCTGGCGCAGCAGAGCCGCCGCGCCGCCGAGGAGGAGACGCGGCGGCAGACAGCGCTTCTGATCCAGGAGATCGACGCGCACAAGCGCACCGACGCCGAGTTGCAGCGCGCCAAGGAGGTCGCCGAATCCGCCAACCTCGCCAAGAGCCGTTATGTCGTCGGCCTGAGCCACGAGCTGCGCTCACCGCTGAACGCGATCAGCGGCTATGCCCAGCTCCTGGAGCAAGATACGACGCTGAGCACGAAGCCGCGCGACCAGGTTCGCGTCGTCCGCCGCAGCGCCGACCACCTCTCCGGCCTGATCGACGGCATTCTGGACATCTCAAAGATCGAGGCGGGACGGCTGTATCTGTCGCGCGACGAGGTGCGCCTCAGCGAATTCCTCGACCAGTTGGTCGGCATGTTCCGCCTGCAGGCTGCTGCCAAGGGCATCGACTTCGTGTTCCGCCGGCCGGCGTATTTACCGCTGGTGGTCTATGCCGATGAGAAGCGCCTGCGCCAGGTGTTGATCAATTTGCTCTCGAACGCCATCAAGTTCACCCAGACCGGCAGCGTGCAGTTCGTCGTGCATTATCGCAGCCCCGTTGCCGAGTTCGAGGTGATCGACACCGGCCCCGGCATCCAGGGCGACGATCTCGAACGCATCTTCGCGCCGTTCGAGCGCGGTGCGCTCGGCGTTTCGCAACCGCAAACCGGAACGGGACTTGGCCTGACCATCAGCCGACTGCTCGCCGGCGTGATGGGCGGCGATATCAAGGTCGTGAGCACGGTCGGCACCGGCTCGACGTTCAAGGTCAAGATCCTGCTCTCGGAGGTCACCAATCCCCAGCGCATCGCGCCGGTGGAGGCTCCGATCTCCGGCTATCACGGCGCGCGCAAGACCATTCTCATCACCGACGATGATCCCGTCCATCGCGATCTCCTGCGCGAGGTGCTGACGCCGCTCGGCTTCATCCTGCTGAGCGCCCCCGACGGCCCCGGCTGCCTCGCGCTGGCGCAGCATTGCCGGCCCGATTTGTTCCTGCTCGATATCTCGATGCCCGCCATGGACGGCTGGGCCGTCGCGGAGGCCTTGCGCGCGAGCGGCCATCACCAGGCGCGCATCCTGATGGTGTCGGCCAGCGCGATCGAGGCCCACGGCGCGCCGCTGGCGCAGCCCTTCCACGACGGCTATTTGATGAAGCCGATCGACAT
Organism: Bradyrhizobium sp. CCBAU 65884; assembly: GCF_028128835.1. Taxonomy (NCBI): domain Bacteria; kingdom Pseudomonadati; phylum Pseudomonadota; class Alphaproteobacteria; order Hyphomicrobiales; family Nitrobacteraceae; genus Bradyrhizobium; species Bradyrhizobium sp. CCBAU 65884. The sequence continues at coordinate 60,968 of NZ_LBJU01000127.1, forward strand.
CCCGCGGATTCTGGAGACGATCCGCCAGCTCCTCAGGATCGAATGGCAATATGGCTCGGACGAGATTCCCGTGTCATTCTGGCGCCCCGAAAGCGGATCGAGGCCGCCGGCGCGGCACATCGAGGCCCTGATCGGGCTCGGCCGGATCGGCTACGTCAAGGGCATCCAGTTGAAGCTGGACGAGATCGGCAGCGAACATCCGGAACATGCCGATTTCGTCGCGCAGATGCGGTCGCTGGTCGACCGCTTCGATCTTGAGCAGTACATGTCCACATTGAAGACGTTGCATGCGCATGAACATTGAGTCGAAAAAGCGCGACGTCGCGCTCGTCGTCGATGACTCTCCCGAGACGCTGCGGCTGCTTACCGACGCGCTCGACGGCGCCGGCATGACGGTAATGGTGGCGCTCGACGGCGCGGCGGCGATCCGCATCATCGACCAAATCACGCCCGACATCGTTCTGCTCGATGCCGTGATGCCCGGCATCGACGGCTTCGAGACCTGCCGCCGGCTCAAGCGCGATGCCGGTCTTGCCAATGTCCCCGTGATCTTCATGACGGGGCTCGCTGAAACCGAGCATATCGTTCGCGGGCTCGAGGCCGGCGGCGTCGATTACGTGACAAAGCCGATCGTGATCGAGGAGATGCTGGCGCGCATCCGCGTCCATCTCGGCAATGCCCGCCTGACCCAGAGCGCGCGCGCAGCGCTCGACGTCTCCGGCCGCTTCCTGTTCGCGGTCGATCGCCAGGGCCATGTGCTGTGGGCGACGCCGCAGGCGCAGAAGCTGCTGTCCGATCATCACGGCGCACAGGCCGACGACTTCGTCCTCCCGCCATCGCTGCTGCAATGGCTGGAGCAGGCCAGAGCCAAGGGCAGCGCGAAGTCCCAGGCGGCCTCCTTGCCCGACAACCCGCAGCTGCGGCTCTATTACATCGGCGAGACCGCGCCGAACGAGTTTTTGCTGCGGCTCTCCAGGGAGTCCGGCACCGCGCTGCCGCCGGAATTCACCAGCGAGCTCGGCCTCACCACCCGCGAGGGCGAGGTGCTGGCCTGGCTCAGCAAGGGCAAGACCAACCGCGACATCGCCCAGATTTTGGGATTGAGCCCGCGCACGGTCGACAAGCATCTCGAGCAGATCTACGCCAAGCTCGGCGTGGAGAACCGGACGGCCGCGGCGGCGATTGCGGCGAATGCGACGCGAAGGAATTCGTGAGCTGCGGTGTGGATGAGTTGGCGCGCCGTTGATCCAACAACCGATGTCGTCCCGGACAAGCGGAGCGCCGATCCGGGACCCATAACCACAGGAAGATGTTTGGCGTAGACTCGCAGTTACCTGCTCGCTCCATAATCACTCCCTGTGGTTATGGATCCCGGGTTCGCTTCGCGCCCCGGGACGACGGCGGAGTGTGGTGTGAGCGTCGCCGCCCCCTCACACGAACCCGCACCCACGAACTTCCTCACCCGTACACAAACGCCTTGTCATCCAGGTCCGTCTTCGGGATCTCGTCCTTTTCGGTCCAGTAATCCTGGCTGTGCTGCCATTCCGGCTTGTCGCCGCGCTTGGGCAGCAGGTTCATGTTTCGCATCATGTAGCCGGGATTGAAGTTTTCCGGATCGATCCAGGGCAGGATCGGCATGTTGTGGTCTTCGGGTCGCAGCTTGACCTCGACCTTCTTCTTGCCTTTGGCCTTCATGTGGCCGAGCAGCCGGCAGACGAAGTCGGCGACGAGATCGACTCGCAGCGTCCAGCTGGCGCGGAAATAGCCGAACACCCAGACCATGTTCGGAACGCCCGTGAACATCATGCCGCGATAGGTGACGGTGTCGCCAAAGGCGAGCGGCTTGCCGTCGATCTCGAAGGCGATGTCGCCGAGCGCCGCGAGATTGAAGCCGGTCGCGGTGACGATGACATCGGCCTCCAGCAGCTTGCCGGATTTGAGCTGAATGCCGTTCTCGACGAAGCATTCGATCTCGTCGGTGACGACGGAGGCCTTGCCGCTCGCGATGCCCTTGAACAGATCGGCATCGGGCACGAAGGCGATGCGCTGCCGCCACGGCCGGTAAGTCGGCGTGAAATGCGTCTCGACGTCGTAGTCGGAACCGAGCACCGCGCTGATCTGGCCGATCAGGTCCTTCTTGACCTGCTCCGGCTTGGATAGGCAGAGTTTTGTGAAGGCGTCCTGCTCGAACAGGATCTTGCGCCGAACGATCTCGTGGATCCAGGCCTCGTCGACCTGAAGCCGGCGCAGCTCCTCGGCGATCTCGATGGCGTTGCGGCCGAGGCGAAAATAGGTCGGCGAACGCTGCAGCATGGTGACATGCGCGCAACTGTCCGCGATGTTCGGCACCAGCGTTGCCGCGGTCGCGCCCGAGCCGATCACAACGACCTTCTTGTTCGTGAGGTCGAGATCGTCAGGCCAGGTCTGCGGATGGACGACGCGGCCTTTGAAGCGATCGGTACCCTTCCATTCCGGCGTGTAGCCTTCCGAATGGCGGTAATAGCCCTGGCACATCCACAGGAAGTTCGCCGTGAAGGCTTTTGCTTCGCCGGTGTCGGTCGTCACCGCCTCAATGGTCCAGAGATTCTGCTCGCTCGACCAGCTCGCGGAATTGATCTTGTGCTTGTAGCGGATGTGCTTGGCGATATCGTTGTCGTCGATCACCTCGTTCATATAGGCGAGGATTTCTTCGGCGGTCGCGATCGGCGGCCCGACCCAGGGCTTGAAGCTATAGCCGAACGTATGGAGATCGCTGTCCGAGCGGATGCCGGGATAACGATGCGTGCTCCAGGTGCCGCCGAACGTCGCCTGCGTCTCCAGGATGACATAGCTCGTGCCCGGAAGTTGCTTCTCGATGTGATAGGCGCTGCCGATGCCGGAGATGCCGGCGCCGACGATCAGCACGTCGAAATGTTCAGAAGCCTGTTTGGCCGTGGCGTGACTGCGAACAGCGACATTCATTGTTGCTTCTATGCCTTGCTTGTTTTTGTGGCCGTCCTTGACGAACGACGCGTTTCCTCCGCGGCCGGCATGATCGCCCGCCGCGCTTCCGCTTCAAAATGACATAGATCAAGTTGCGGTCAAATCACAGTGCCGCACCCCAGCTCCGCGCGGTCTGCAAGATCCAGTCGCGGTAGAGCGTGAGCGGCGTGACGCCGGTCAATCCGCCGCAGCCATCGCCGGCGTTCGGTCCCGTCGCCCAGCTGATGACACCGACAAGCACGGCACCGCTCGGCTTGTCCTCGAACACGGGACCGCCGGAATCGCCGGTACAAGCGCCAATTCCGTCGCGAACACCGTTGGTTACGGGATCGACCAGGCGGATCTGAAGCGTGCCGGGCTGGCCCGTGACGACAAGGCCCGCGACGCGCGTGGCCCCGCCGCTCCTGCCATCACCGCGCACGGTGACACCGGTACCGGCAATGACGAAACGGCTACCGACCTGGATTGGAATATTCGGCGCGCCGACCGGCACCGTCGATTTTCCCTTGGGTGGAATTTCCAGTTGCAGCAGCGCCACGTCTGCGCCGGCGCGATGCACCTGCGCCTTGTAGCTGGGATGGATCGCGATGGTGCGCACGTTCAGCAATTGCGGCGCGCCACCGCTGCGATCGACGATCTTGTAGTCCGCGCCCGGCGGCACGCAGTGAGCGCCGGTCAATACGATCCTGGGCGCGATCAGAGTGCCGGTGCAGGAATTGCCGCGCGAGCCGACGATGGTGACGACGGCGCGCGCGACGCCGTCGGCCTGCGGCGCGCCGCCGCCGACGATGGCATGGGCGGGTGTGGCGAGCAGCAGCGCAGTCGTGATGAACGTGGCAGGCTTCTTCATGGGAACACGCTTCGGTATTGGCGGCGGCAGATTGCTTCGGACTGGCCCTTGCCGATAGCGCATGCTAGCCCTCTTGGAAAGGAATTGACGAGGGCAGGATAGTGGCGATCGAGGCGGTGATCTTTGATTTTGGCGGCGTGCTGACGAGTTCACCGTTCGAAGCATTCGCGCGGTTCGAGACCGAGCGCGGCCTGCCCGTCGACATCATCCGGCGGACCAACGCCGCCAACCACCTGGAAAATGCCTGGGCCAAGTTCGAGCGGGCCGAGGTCGATATCGATACCTTCGACGAATTGTTCGCGACGGAATCGCTCGCACTCGGCGCGGAGGTGCGCGGTCGCGACGTGCTGCCGCTGCTGCAGGGCGATCTGCGCCCCGAGATGGTCGAGGCGCTGAAGCGCATCAAGGCGCAATTCAAGACCGGCTGCATCACCAACAATCTGCCTGCCAATGCCATCGGCAGCATGACGGGGCGCTCCCTCTACATCGCCGAAGTCATGGTGCTGTTCGACCACGTGATCGAATCCGCCAAGATCGGCCTGCGCAAGCCCGATCCGCGAATCTACAGGCTGATGGTCGAGACACTGAAGGTCGATCCGAACAATTGCGTCTATCTCGACGATCTCGGCGTCAATCTGAAACCCGCGCGCGAGATGGGCATGACCACGATCAAGGTGACGAGCGGCGCGCAGGCGATTGCGGAGCTTGAGGCGGCGACGGGGCTGAAGCTGGGGTAGGCACCTCGTCGTTGCGAGGCACGAAGCCGTAGGGTGGGCAAAGCGAAGCGTGCCCACCACAAGCAGATGGTGGGCAACGGCGCTTTCGCGCCTTTGTCCGCCCTACGAGAGCTACTCCGCCGCCGCCACGATCCGGTCCGGAAACGCCGCCGCCAGCTCGTCGCGATCCGGCTTCAGCACGCCGCGCTCGGTGATGAGGCCCGTCACGAGCCGTGCCGGCGTCACGTCGAAAGCGTAATTCGCGACCGGCGATCCCTCGGGCACGATGCGCACCGTCTCCAGCCTTCCATCCGCGGTGCGGCCGGTCATGTCTGTGACCTCGACGCCGCTGCGCTGCTCGATCGGAATATCGCGGATGCCGTCATGGACGGTAAAATCAATCGTCGGCGACGGCAGCGCGACATAGAACGGCACGCCGTTGTCGTGAGCGGCGAGCGCCTTCAGGTAGGTGCCGATCTTGTTGCAGACATCGCCATTCGCGGCGACGCGGTCGGTGCCGACGATGGCGAGATCGACCATGCCGTGCTGCATCAGGTGCCCACCGGTGTTGTCGGGGATCACCGTATGCGACACGCCGTGATGACCGAGCTCCCAGGCCGTGAGCGAGGCGCCCTGGTTGCGCGGACGCGTCTCGTCGACCCAGACATGGATCTTGATGCCGCGTTCGTGCGCAAGATAGATCGGCGCCGTCGCCGTGCCCCAGTCGACGGTGGCGAGCCAGCCGGCGTTGCAGTGGGTCAACACGTTGACGATCTCGCCCCGCTTCTTCGACGCGATCGCCTCGATCAGCTTCAAGCCGTTGCCGGCGATGCCGCGGTTGATCTCGACGTCCTGCTCGACGATCTCGTCGGCACGCGCATAGGCTGCCTCGGCGCGCTCCAGCGGAGCGATCGGCGCGAGCGCCACGCGCATCTCGTCCAGCGCCCATTTCAGATTGATCGCGGTCGGCCGCGCCACTACGAGCGTGTCGTAAGCGCGCTTCAGGCCGGCGTCGGAGGCGTCCTCGCGCATGGCGAGTGCCATGCCGTAGGCCGCGGTGGCACCGATCAGCGGCGCGCCCCGCACCAGCATGTCGCGGATTGCGATGGCCGCGTCTTCAGACGATGTCAGCTTCGCGACGACGAACTCATGCGGCAGCCGGCGCTGGTCGATCGCACCGATTGACCAGCCGTCATGCTCGCGCCAGATGCTGCGGAAATGCTTGCCGTCGACCTTCATGGCATTCTGCCTTTCACTTCGCGCGCAGGATGCGCCCGGCCACCGCGTCGAGCTTCTTCAGAAGCTCGGGATCGCGCGCCTCGGGGGCCGTGATCAGCGCGGTGTCGAGGGCGCGATCCGACCCGATCGGACAGGGCTCATGCTCGCGCGGAAAGTCCTTTGCCAGCCGCGCCACCAAGGCCTTGGCCTTGTCGGCGTTCGAGGTCAGCACGCGGATGATATCCTGCACGGTGACGGCATCGTGATCGGGATGCCAACAGTCGAAATCCGTCACCATCGCCACCGTGGCGTAACAGATCTCCGCCTCGCGCGCGAGCTTCGCCTCCGGCATGTTGGTCATGCCGATCACGGAATAGCCCAGCGTCTTGTAGGTCATGCTCTCCGCATAGGTGGAGAATTGCGGCCCTTCCATGCAGACATAAGTGCCGCCACGCGCGATCGCGATGCTCTCGGCTTCAGCGGCCGCGGCAAGATGGATGCGCAAACGTGGAGAGATCGGATGCGCCATCGACACATGGGCGACGCAGCCCCGACCGAAGAACGAGCTCTCACGCTTGTGGGTGCGGTCGACGAATTGGTCGACGAGAACGAAGGTGCCCGGCGGCAGTTCCTCCCTGAAGGAGCCGCAGGCCGATAGCGAGATCAAATCGGTGACGCCGGCCCGCTTCAAAACGTCGATATTGGCGCGGTAGTTGATGTCGGAGGGCGACAGCCGGTGCCCCTTGTCGTGCCGCGGCAGGAATACGATCGGCAACCCCGCGATGGTGCCGCGGCGCACGGGCGCCGACGGCTCGCCCCAGGGGCTCCTGATCACCTCTTCGCGCGCACCCTCGAGGCCCGGCAAATCATAAATGCCCGAGCCGCCGATGATGCCCAATACCGCCTGCGTCATGCCTGCTCCACCCTGTTCGCCACGTGCGACATGGTTAAGCTATGCCAGTTTTGCGGCGGTTTTGGAACCGGGTGGTGGGGCGATGGCGGTGGTGTGAGGAGCGCAAAATGCTCAACTCACACTCGACGTCGTCCCGGCGAACGCCGGGACCCATACCGCGGAATCTATCTAGGATGGTCGGTCGCAATCCCGAACGACCAGTCTTCGCACAACTACGGCCTGGGTTATGGGCCCCTGCGTTCGCAGGGGCGACCCGGGGAAAATTTGCTGCGCCTGACTAAGCCGCCGCCGCCAGCTGCAGCTGGGTCGCCACCATCCGCTCCAGCGTCTCGACGGACTGGAAATTCTCCGGCGTGATCTCGGCTTGCGGGATGGTGAAGTCGAACTCGGCTTCGACGCCGAGCATCAGATTGACCATGTCCATCGAGGTCAGGCCGACATCGACGAGCTTGGCGGACGGCGTGACGTTAGCGGCGAGCGAATTCTGCTCGAGGATGCCCTTCACCAGCTTGATGATGCGATTGCGTACGTCGGTATCAAAGGATTGCATCGGCAAATTCCCGTCTGTCTGTCAAAGGTCGGACCGGCTTGCCGCTACGATGGGCACGGCCTGCCGGTCCCGCAATGGGCGATACCAATACTTCGCGTTTCTTAGTAAACGATGACTCAGATTGTCTGAAATTCAGGCTTCTTCCAGAGTCCTAACGCGATGCTGGAAAAACGGGTGATGCAAACAACCGGACCTTAACTGTTCGTTCGGAATTGGGCTTTGTTTACCCTCTATTTCATCGACGAATTTGAATTAAATCCGTAGCCTCATCTCACAAGCAAAGATGGCCGGAGGATCGCTTACGCGCATCGCGAATGATGCCGGCGATCTCGAACGGCAAACCGGAGGCGGACGAGTATGAACGTGCGTGAAGCAGTCCTCACTGTCGACGAAACGCAGACGGGCTTCCTCGAGCAGGGTCCCTCCCTGATCGAGCGCGCCGCCCGGACCGCCGCAGCTGCCGCGGCCGACGCAGACGGGGTCGATCGCGACGCCCGTTTCCCGCACAAGGCATTCGAGGTCGCGCGCGAGCAGAAGCTGCTCGGCGTCATGATCCCGGTCGAGTTCGGCGGCTTCGGTGCCTCCATCTACGACGTCACCAACATCTGCTACACGCTCGGACGCGCCTGCGCCTCGACCGCGATGATCTACGCGATGCACCAGACCAAGGTCGCCTGCGTCGTCAGGCACGGCCACGGCATCCCCTGGATGGAGACCATGATGCGCCGGGTCGCCCGCGATCAGTGGCTGCTCGCCTCGTCCACCACCGAAGGCCAGAACGGCGGCAACATCCGCGCCAGCGCCGCCGCGGTCGATCACGCCGGCGATACCGTTTCGCTGGTGCGCGACGCCACCGTGATCTCCTACGGCGCGGAAGCCGACGGCCTCGTCACCATCGCCCGCCGCGCTACCGAGGCCGCCGCCTCCGACCAGGTTCTGCTGGCGCTCGCCAAGGACGATTATTCGCTGAAGCGGACGCTGGGCTGGGAAACGCTCGGCATGCGCGGCACCTGCTCGACCGGTTTCGAGCTGAAGGTCGATTGCCCCGCCGATCGCGTCTTCCCGGAATCCTATGACAAGATCCACGCCCAGACCATGACGCCGTTCGCGCATCTGTGCTGGTCGTCGGCCTGGGCCGGCATCGCCGCCGCAGCCGTGACCCGCGCGCAGGCCTTCATCCGCAAGGCGGCCCGCACCTCCGGCGGCCAGATGCCGCCGGCCGCGGCACATTTCACCGCCGCCAAGATGTCGCTGGCAAAGCTGCGTGCGCTGCTGTCGACCAATATCGATGCCTTTGCCCGCGCCGAACATGACGAGCGCGCCCTCGGCTCGCTCGACTTCCAGTCCTCGATCACGCTGCTGAAGGTGCAGGCCTCCGAACTCGCGGTCGAGACCGTGATGCATGCGATGCGCACAGCCGGCCTCTCCGGCTACCGCAACGACGGCGAGTTCACCATGGGCCGGCACCTCCGCGACGTGCTGTCGTCCCCGATCATGATCAACAACGACCGCATTCTGGCCAATGCCGCGACATCGACGCTGATGAGCGGCGTGCCGACAAGCCTTCACGACTGAATCAACAATAACAATTTTGAGATAGCAGGACATCGCCCCATGAACATTGCCATCCTTCCCGACTCGCCCGCGACCGCGCCGCAGATGATCGATCCGCTCGATCATCTCGCCGACAAGCTGTTCCACCGCATGGGCGCCGACGGCGTCTACGCCCGCACTGCGCTCTATGAAGGCGTCGTCGAGAAGCTCGCGGCGATGATCACCAGCCATCGCGAGAGCGGCACCGAGGTGATGCGCTTCCCGCCGGTGATGAGCCGCGCTCAGCTGGAGAAATCCGGCTACCTCAAGAGCTTTCCGAACCTGCTCGGCTGCGTTTGCGGCCTGCACGGGACCGAGCGCGAGATCAACGCCGCGGTGAGCCGCTTCGATGCCGGCGGCGACTGGACCACCTCGCTGTCTCCCGCCGACCTCGTGCTGTCGCCCGCCGCCTGCTATCCGGTCTATCCGATTGCGGCGAGCCGCGGCCCCTTGCCGAAGGGCGGCCTGCGCTTCGACGTTGCCGCCGACTGCTTCCGCCGCGAGCCGTCGAAGCATCTCGACCGGCTGCAATCGTTCCGGATGCGCGAATATGTCTGCATCGGCAGCCCCGATGACGTCGCCGATTTCCGTGAGCGCTGGATGGTGCGCGCGCAGGCGATCGCGACCGACCTCGGCCTCACCTTCCGTGTCGACTATGCCAGCGATCCTTTCTTCGGTCGCGTCGGCCAGATGAAGGCGGTGAGCCAGAAGCAGCAGCAGCTCAAGTTCGAGCTGCTCATTCCGCTGCGCTCGGAAGAGCAGCCGACCGCCTGCATGAGCTTCAACTATCACCGCGAGCATTTCGGCACGACCTGGGGAATCCAGGATGCCGGCGGCGAGCCGGCCCACACCGGCTGCGTCGCCTTCGGCATGGACCGGCTGGCTGTCGCCATGTTCCACACCCACGGCACCGACCTTTCCGCCTGGCCCGCCAAGGTGCGGGACGTCCTGGGCCTGCAGCCGCGGGGCACGGCCGACGCCCATGTCGAAGGCTGGCGCTAGCAGCATGATCCAGATCCGAGGGACCGCGTCAGCAAGAAGTGCGAAGCGGTCTTCCGAAAAGATCATGCTGAAACAATAGACGAAACGAGGCCTGCCATTTCCACGGGTAAGACGAGCGTGATTCACACCAAGGTGCGATGCCGCGAGATCACCGAGTCCGACGCCGAAGCGGTCGCGGACCTGCTGACGCGCGGCTTCGTCGGCCGCTCGCGGAACTATTGGATTCAGGGTCTGCGCCGGCAGGCCTTCCGGTCTGTCCCGGAGGGCTATCCGCGCTTCGGCTACATGCTCGAGAGTGACGGCACGCCGGTCGGCGTGCTGCTGTTGATCTACACGGCGCGGAAGAGCGGCGAAGAGACCGCCATCCAGTGCAATCTATCGAGCTGGTATGTCGATCCGGCCTACCGCAACTATGCCCCACTGCTGACCAAGATCGCACAGCGGCACAAGGACGTGACCTATTTCAACATCAGCCCGGCGCCGTGGACCTGGCCGATCATCGAGACGCAGGGCTTTCGCGCCTACTGCCGTGGCATATTCTTCTCGGTTCCTGCCCTGGCGCGGCCCCCGCGCTGGAGCGAGATCGAGGTCATCTCGCCTCACGCCAAGACGATCGAGGGGCTTTCCGAAGGCGAAACCGAGCTGCTGACGCGGCATGCGCGCTACAATTGCCTCAGCCTCGTCTGCCGCACGCCGAAGGGAACATTCCCCTTCATCCTGCAACCGGTGCGCATCCGTCGCGGCTTCATTGCGCCTCCTGCGATGAAGCTGATCTATTGCCGCAGCGCCTCGGAATACGCCGCCTGCGCAGGCCGCATCGGCCGGCTGCTGCTTCGGCTCGGCAAGATCGCGGTGGCGATCGATTCCAATGGCCCGATTCCCGGCCTTGTCGGTATTTATACCGAGCGGCGCGGTCGCAAATACTTCAAGGGCCCGGATCGGCCGCAGCTCGGCGATCTCACCGATACGGAACTGGTGTTGTACGGGCCGTAGGGAAGGCTGTCGGACCAGACCACCGCTGTCGTCCCTGCGAACGCAGGGACCCATACCGCGTGATCTGTCTCTAAGCCGCAATGCTGGTACCACGGGAAGGCCCCTTCACTTCCAATCTTCGTCAAACCTTTCCCTGTGGTTATGGGTCCCTGCTTTCGCAGGGACGACACTTCATTTGACGCGCCCTCCCGGCCAAGTCTCGCGCGCACCTCCGCATTTCCGACGCGCTCTCCCTCGCCAGTCATCCTCCGTAAACTACTGCGCTTAAGGGAATTTTCCGGCCCCTTCGCTACCCTCGATGGCTGAATTAGGTTGCGTTAAGTCTAGTGCCCGCCGAGACCCCGCCAACCCATGATTTCGACCCGCGACAACGAGCTTGGTGCACGCCGCGAGCAAGGCCCGGAGGCCCTGGTCGCGCTGAGCCAGCTTGCGCTCGACCACATGGAACAGGGTGTCTGCGTCTACGATGCCGACAACCGGATCGTGCTCGTCAACCAGCGCTATTTGAGCCTGTTCAACATGTCGGCCGAGATCGTGCGGATCGGCACGAGCTATCGCGACGTGCTCGCTCACAGCGCCTCGCTCGGCAACTTTCCGGTGAGCGAGATCGAGACGCTCTACACCAGGCGCGTGGAGCAGATCGCGGGGGGAAAGCCGTTCCGGACCGAGCAGCAGCTTGCGACCGGCCTCGTCATGTCGCTCGAGCTGAAGCCGCTTCCCGGCGGCGGCTGGATGACGATCTGCGACGATGTCACCCGCCTCGCCCGGCTCGAGGCGGAATTGCGCGTGCAGACGGAGCGCAGCCAGCACGCTCTCTCCAACATGTCCCACGGCCTCATCATGTACGATGCCGACAGCCGTGTCGTCGTCTGCAACGAACGCTTCCTGAACCTCTACAATCTCGACCCCGAGATCGTGAAGCCAGGGGTCCCGCATAGCACGGTGATCGACCATTGGATGTCACGCGGCAATTTGCCGGGCATGGCGGCCGACGATTTCCAGAACTCCAGGTTGGAGGACGTGCGGGCCAGAAAGGCGAAATCCCTGCTGGTGATGCGCCATGACGGACGCATGGTGCAGGCGGTCTCGCGCTTCCTGCCCGACGGCGGCTGGGTGACCGTGCATGAGGACGTCACGGAGCGGCTGCAATACGAGGAAACGCTGCGGCAGCAGAACTTCATCCTCGACGCGGCGCTGGAAAATATGGCGCATGGGCTCGCCTTCTACGACAGCGACATGCGCCTCCGCGTCTGCAACACCACTTACCGCAAGATCTACCTGCTGTCGCCGCAAGAGACCAGGCCCGGGACGCATCTCGCCGAGTTGATCGAGCGCTCGATGGCGAACGGCGCGTTCTCTTCCGAATACAGTCCGCAACAGCTGCTGGAAGCCGCCAGTGCGAGGATCGCCAATCACGACGCCTCTCCGATGCGCCGACGGATGTCGAACAACACCGTGATTTCGGTCAGGTACTGCGCTCTGGCCCAGGGCGGCTTCGTCGCCACTTATGAGGACATCACCGAACGCGAGCACGCGATCGAGGAGCTGAGCGAGCAGTATCGCCGCTTCGACGCGGCGCTGAACAACATGAGCCAGGGCCTGTGCATGCTCGATGCGAGCCTGCGCGTCATCGTGTGCAATCGCCGCTACATCGAGATGTACGGCCTGTCGCCGGATGTCGTGAAGCCCGGCGTCTCGATGCGCGAGATCATGGAGCATAGCTGCGAGCTCGGTATCCATCAGAACACCACAGCCGCGCGGCTCTATGCCGATTACGTCGAGCGGCTACGCGAGGGCGAGCATACGCTGCACCGCCACTTGAGCGACGGCCGCATCATCAAGCTCAATCACAAGCGGATGGAGCATGGCGGCTGGGTCGTCACCTACGAGGACGTCACCGAGCGCCACAAGGCCCAGGCGCGCGTCGCGCACATGGCGCGGCACGATTCGTTGACCGACCTGCCCAACCGCACGCTGTTCCGCGAGAAGATGGGCGAGGGACTGAACCAGGTCGCGATCGCCGGCGGCGCCATGGCCGTGCTGTGCTTCGACCTCGACAATTTCAAGACCGTCAATGACCGCCTCGGCCACGCCGCCGGCGACCGTCTGCTGCGCTGGGTCGCGGCGCGGCTGAAGGAGAATGTCGGCGAGCACGATACCGTCGCCCGGCTCGGCGGCGACGAGTTCGCCGTGCTCCAGCGCGGACCGCAACCGCGATCGGCGGAAAAGCTGGCCCGGCGCCTGGTCGAGGTCATCGGTCATCCGCCGCCGCTGGAAAGCCAGTCGATCCATGTCGGCGTCTCCGTCGGCATCGCGATCGCGCCCGACCACGGGCTCGATGCCGACGAGCTGATGAAATGCGCCGATCTCGCGCTGTACCAGGCCAAGGCCAAGGGGCGTGGCGCCTATCAGCTGTTCGAGCCCGAGATGGAGGAAGAGGCGCGCAGTCGGCACGCGCTGGAGCACGATCTGCGCGGCGCGCTCGAGGCGCGTGAATTCCATCTGGTGTTCCAGCCGCAGGTGCGGCTGGATTCATCCGAGCTCACCGGGTTCGAGGCGCTGCTGCGCTGGAAACATCCCTCGCGCGGCTTCGTCTCGCCGGCCGAGTTCATTCCGATCGCTGAAGAGACCGGGCTGATCGTTCCGATCGGCGAATGGGTGCTGCGCAGCGCTTGTGCGACTGCCGCATCCTGGCCCGATGTCACCGTCGCGGTAAATCTGTCGCCGGTGCAGTTCCGCTCGCGCGGGTTGGTGGCGATGGTCACGAGCGCACTTGCCGAAGCCGGCCTGCCGCCGCAACGGCTCGAGCTCGAGGTCACCGAAACGGCGCTGCTCGACGACAGCGAGGCGACGATCGAGATCCTGCACCAGCTTCGCGCGCTAGGGGTGCGCGTCAGCCTCGACGATTTCGGCGTCGGCTATTCCTCGCTGAGCTATTTACGCAAATTTCCGTTCGATCGCATCAAGATCGATCGCTCCTTCGTCGGCACGCTCGGCGAAAGTCCGGAGAGCGTTGCCATCGTCCGTACCATCGCGAGCCTCGGCTCCGTGCTCGGCGTCGAAACGACCGCGGAGGGCGTGGAGACCGAGGAGCAACTCGACTTCGTCCGCGAATGCGGCTGCACCGCCGTACAGGGCTATTATTTCGGCAGGCCGTGCCCGGCATCGGAGGTCGGCCGCGCCATAGAGACGCTGAGTTCGGTCCGGCGCGTGGCGTAGCGGCTTTCTGCTCCCTCAAATTCCGTCTCTCGGCACACGAAAAAACGACGAATTGTCGCACGTGCCGCCTCGACCGGGATTGCCGCACCGCCCGGCGCCCGCGATCCGCGCAATGCGCTTTTCTTCTCCGTCGATTTCAGGAACAATCGCCTCGCAAGAACGAGAAACGGCGACCCTCAAAGAGGCCGCCGCGAGGGGAGGAGTTTCAATGCCGCGATACGGGCTGAAGACGATCGCATTTGCCGCGATGCATGCTGTCATGGGCGCATTGCTCTCGACTGCCGCCAGCGCGCAGGACTATCCCAGCAAGCCGATCACGCTGATCGTGCCATGGCCGGCCGGCGGATCGACCGATATCTCCATGCGCGCCATCGCCGACAGCGCCTCGAAGGTGCTGGGGCAGCCGATCGTGATCGACAACAAGGCCGGCGGCGGCGGCACGGTGGGCCCGGCGACCATGGCGGCGGCCGCGAAGCCGGACGGCTACACCATCTCGCAGATTCCGATCACCGTGTTCCGCCTGCCCTTGATGCAGGAAGTGTCGTGGGATCCGGCAAAGGACTTCACCTACATCATCCATCTCACCGGCTACACCTTCGGCGTGACCACCAGCGCGGAGTCGCAGTTCAAGAGCTGGAAGGACGTCGTGGAGTTCGCCAAGGCGAATCCGGGCAAGGTGACCTATGCCACGCCGGGCGCCGGCACCTCGCTGCATATCGGCATGGAGCAGATCGCCGCGATGTCCGGCATCAAGTTGACGCAAGTCCCTTTCAAGGGCGGCGCGGAGACCAATGCCGCGGTGCTGGGGCAGCACACGATGCTTCAGGCGGACTCCACGGGATGGCGGCCGCTGGTCGACGCCGGCAAGTTGCGGCTGCTGATGGTGTGGACCGGCGCACGCTCGCCGAACTATCCCGACGCGCCGACGCTGAAGGAGCTCGGCTATCCCATGGTCTATGATTCCCCCTTCGGCATCGCCGGCCCGAAAGGCATGGATCCAAAGATCGTCGCCAAGCTGCACGATGCCTTCAAGAAGGCGGTCGAGGATCCGGCGGTCGTGGCTACGCTTGCCAAATACGACATGGTGCCGAACTACAAGAACACCGAGGACTACAAGAAGTTCGTGGTCGAGGTCACGGAGTCCGAGCGCAAGGTGATCGAGACCCTCGGGCTCGCGAAGAAGTAGGGCTGAGCCAGTTCCGTGTCCCGGACGCGGTGCAACGCTTCTTCAGCGGTGCATCGCAGAGCCGGAACCCACCTTTGCCACGGGCCTATGGGCCCCGGCTCTGCAGCGCACCGCTTCGCGCTGCGCAGCGTCCGGGGAACGGCCGAGAGAGCGCCGATGAACAGTCAAACCAACGTCAAACTCCGCCTCAGCAATTCCGAGCTCTGGGGCGGGCTGATCGGGCTTGGGCTCGGCGGCTTCGTGATCTGGTCCGGTATGAAGCTCAAGCTCGGCACCATCAACGACCCCGGCTCCGGCTACGTGCTGTTCTACACGGGCATCCTGATGTGCGTGTTCGCAGGCGCCGTCATCGTCTCGGCGGTCACCGAGGGTGCACCGACATTGGCCTCGCGCTGGGAGAATGTGCGCTGGAGCAAGCCGCTCCTGTTGATTGGCTGTCTCGTGGCATTCTCCATTGCGCTGGAACCACTCGGCTTCCTGCTGTCGTCGATCCCGTTGGTGCTGCTGCTGTTGCGGCTGATTGATCCCGTTCGCTGGACGCTGGCGATCCCGATCGCCGTGCTGGTGCCATCAGGCATGTGGTGGGTGCTCAAGCGGCTGCTGTTGATCCAGCTGCCCTCGGGCCTGTTCGGGATCGGCTGACCCTATGGATACGCTTGTCAATGTCGCTCACGGATTCGGCGTCGCGCTGCTGCCGGTCAACCTGCTCTACTGCTTCATCGGTGTCTTCATCGGCACGCTGGTCGGCGTGCTGCCGGGCATCGGGCCGATCTCGGCGATGTCGCTCCTGCTGCCCGTGACGCTGTCGGGCACGCCGGAATCCGGCATCATCATGATGGCTGGCATCTATTACGGCTCGATGTATGGCGGCTCGACCACCTCGATCCTGGTCAACATCCCCGGCGAAGCTGCTTCCGTCGTCACCTGCATCGACGGCCACCAGATGGCGAAGCAGGGACGCGCTGGCCCTGCACTCGGCATTTCCGCCTTCGGCTCCTTCATTGCCGGCACATTCGCGCTGATCGCCTTGATGCTGGTCGCGCCGAAGCTTGCCAGCGTCGCCATCGCGTTCGGCCCGGCCGAATATTTCAGCCTGATGGTGCTCGGCCTCGTGGTGCTCACATTCCTCACCCAGGGTTCGATGCCGAAGGCATTGCTGATGGCGTGCATCGGCGTCGTGCTCGGACTGATCGGGCTCGACAGCATCACGGCACAGCCGCGTCTGACCTTCGGCCGCATGGAGCTGATCGACGGCATCGGGCTCGTGCCTGTCGTGATGGGCCTGTTCGGCGTTGCCGAGGTACTGCTCAACACCGAGCAGGCGATCAAGCGCGACATCATCAACACCAGGATCACCCATCTGCTGCCCACCAGGGAGGACTGGAAGGCGAGTGCAGGTCCGGTCGGCCGCGGCACCATCCTCGGCTTCTTCCTCGGCATCCTGCCGGGCGGCGGCGCGGTCGTGGCGTCCTTTGCCTCCTACGCGCTGGAGAAGCGGCTATCGAAGACGCCCGAGCGTTTCGGCCATGGCGCGATCGAAGGCGTCGCCGGGCCGGAATCGGCGAACAACGCCGCGGCGGGCGGCGCCTTCATTCCGCTGATGACGCTCGGCATTCCGCCGAATGTGGTGATGGCGCTGCTGCTCGGCGCGTTCGTCATTCACGGTCTGCAGCCGGGGCCGCTGCTGATCACGCAAAACCCCGGCCTATTCTGGGGCATCGTCGCCAGCATGTATATCGGCAACGTCATGCTGCTGATCCTGAACCTGCCAATGATCGGCATGTGGGTGCAACTGCTCAAGCTGCCCTACAATATCCTGTTCCCCCTGATCATCCTGTTCACGATCCTGGGCGTCTACTGCTCCAGCAACAACGTGTTCGATGTCTATGTGATGATCGCGTTCGGCATCATCGGCTATTTCATGCGCAAGCTCGGTTACGAGCCGGCACCGCTGGTGCTGGCCTTCGTGCTGGGACCGATGATGGAGAATAACCTACGCAAGTCGCTGATCCTGTCGCAGGGCGACCTCTGGACCTTCGTGCAGCGGCCGATCTCAGGGGTGTGTCTCGTGTTTGCCCTGGTGCTGCTGATCGCGCCACTATTGCCGTCGCTGCGCAAGAAGCGCGAGCTGGTGGCGCTGGATGAGGGAGCGTGAAGGCTTCGTAGGATGGGCAAAGCGACTTGTCCGCCATAGCTCGAAGAGCGACGGCGGGAGCGTGCCCACGATCTTTATCCATCACGGAGGAATGGTGGGCACGGCGCAAGTGCGCCTTTGCCCACCCTAGGGCATCTCAGCTCGCTGCAGGCAGCGCGTTATCCGGCGGGACGCCCCACGGGCGTTCCGCTGATGCCAGCCCGATCAACCTGCCCTGGATGTAGTCGCAGCCCCAGTCGCGCAGCATGTTGGCGGCCTCCTCGTCCTGCACCCATTCAGCCACCGTCTTTATGTCGAGGCGGCGGGCGAGATCGATCAGGGTCTGCACGAAGGCGCGATCGTCGGCGGAATGGGTGATGTTCTGCACGAACGCGCCGTCGATCTTGACGATATCCACGCCGAGCTTGCGCAAGTTTCGGAACGAGGTGTAGCCCGCGCCGAAATCGTCGATGGCGATGCGGCTGCCGAAATGCTTGAGGCGGCCAACGAAGGCACGGACGTCATCGATGTCCTGGATCGCGACCGTCTCGGTGATCTCGACGATCAGCCGCTCGGCAACGCCGGGATGGGCCTGCATCAGCGATTCGATTCCCGCCCACCAGTCCGGATCCATGGTCGTATCCGGCGAGATGTTGAGGCTGAGGCAGATGTCGGGCGCGGCGGCGAGCTCGGCCACCACGAGCTCGAGCACGCGGTGATCGACCAGGCGGATCAGGCCGAGCCGTTCGGCGACCGGCACAATGTCGGGCGCGAGCAGCACCTGGCCGTCGCCCTGGTCCATCCGCACCAGGCATTCATGGAAAGCGCGCTCGCGCGAGCCGGCCGACACCACCGGCTCATAGGCGAGCTTGATGCGGCGCTCGTTCAGTGCGGTGACGATTTCGTCGGTGACGCGGATGTTGACGCGGCGCTGCGCATCGCGTGTGGCATCCGGACGCCATACCGCGAACGAGCCGACGCGGCGGCGCTTGGCGGCATCCAGCGTCTCATGGGCGCGGTTGACGGCCTCGTCGGTGTTGCGGGCATAGCGCGGTACGCTGACCGCGCCGATCGAGGCGGTGACCGAGACCGGACCGGATTTGGTCGGCACCACCTCGTCGCGGATGCCGGCAAGGAAACGCTCGGCGGCGACATTCATGTCGTCGACGGTGCAGTTCTTCAGGATCAGGCCGAACTTGTTGCCGGAAAAGCGGCCGAGCACGTCGCCGCCGCGCAGGCGCGAGCGGATGCGCTTGGCGACGTCGAGGATCACGGCGTCGGCGACGTCGAAGCCGAAGGCGTCGTTGACGCGGGCGAGATGGTCGATGCCGACCAGCATGAAGGCCGCGGTCGAGCGGAAGCGGGTCGTCTCCTCGATCGCCTCGGCCAGCGCGGCAATCAGATGAGAACGATTGAGCTCGCCGGTCAGCGGATCGAGCCGGGCCAGCTTGGTCAGCTCCTCGTCGCGGGCGTGGCGCTCATTGTTGATTCGGACCGAGCCGATCGCGCGCACCGGGCGGCCGTCGGGTCCGGCGAACCAGCGGCCGGTCTCCTCGATCCAGATCACGGGATCGGCGGCGCTCATGCGCACGCCGTACTCGACCCGGTAGGGCGTGCCGTCGGCACCATGCACGGCGTAGGCTTGTGCCAGCGCCGCGGTCCGCAACGATGGCGCGGGCTCGATCAGCTTGGCAAATTCGGCGCCCGTCGCCAGCCGCTCGGCGGGAATGCCCGGAAAGACGCTGGCGACCTGGTCACCCCAGACGATCGCATCACTGCCAATGTCCCAGGCAAACACGGCCTGGCCGAGGGCAGCCAGGATGTCGGAGGCTTGCGGTAATGCGGGGATCAAAATCGCCTCGTTTCGGGACAGGGGGAAAGTCCTGAGCTGACACAGGATAGAGCCAGATTCGTCCCCAACCCTAGGCAAAGTTGATAAACAATTTGGAAACCACGTTTCTACACGCCGGGGGAACCAAACCGGCCCGTCCGGCATAGGCCTTGCGAGTACTGACACGCACCCGGCGCCAGCGTCCCGAAACGCGACAGGCTCTGCCGGATCAACGGTGATAGCGATGTTGAGTACCGATCGAACGGACGCGGCGGATAACGGCACGGGCACGGCCCTAGTGCCGGTGCTTCCGATTTTGCAATGGGTCCACAAGACGCCGTTGCCGCGCCCCGATCCGAGCTTCGTCGCCCAGCTGATCGCGAATGCCGAACATCTGCCCCAGGCGAGCCGGCTGCGTCGCGCCTCTTCCGAAGATGCGCAGACGGCCTATGGCGGCAAGCGCCCGCTGCAGAGCGTCAGCGCGCGCACGCGGCAGGTGGCTTGAGATCGATCAGCGCGGCGGCGTGTCGGGGGACGGAGACGTGCCGTCGCCCGGCTGCAAATGCGGCGAGGGGACTTCCGGCGAGGGCGTGCTCTGCACCGGCTTCGGCGCGGGAGGATCCATCAGCACGGATTCGGCGACCGACTGTGCCGAGGGCGCGGGCGGTGCTGCGAGCGGCGAGGACACCGGCTCGAACTTGGGCTCGGCCACGGCATCTCCCGCCGGAGCTTCCACCTGACGCTTGGCCTTGCGTGGCGCCGGCACCGTTGTCTCGGCGACATAGGTGACGCGGCGGCGCGTGCGCTGGGCAATGCCGCCGAGGAAATCGGCCATCGCGAGCAGCACCAGCAGGAAAAAGGTCGAGTTGCCGAATTTGGGCCACATCACGAATTCGGCAGCGGCCGCGCCGAACAGGATCAGTGACAGCAGATGATCCATCAGGAATTTCGAGCCGGGCCGCGCGCCCTTAACAACTTCGAGCAGCAGCAGCACGATACCGAGCGCCAGCATCACGTCGGCGAGCGTGACCGGCCAGGTCTCGCCTGACACCATCGGCACCTTGAACAGCACATCCGTGAAGGACACGCTCGGCATCAGGAAGGCGATGATGTTGTAGACCGCGAGCGGAATCAGAAGCAGCGGGAAACCGACCATCGGCGAAATGCCTTCTCGATCAAGATATCCAGACAGGACAATGCGGCGGCGAAGCATTAGCTCCGCCGCCGTCACTGTCATATCTCATGGGTTGGCCGAAATCAGGCAGGCCCGATTATCCTGCCTGGAGAAAGGTCCTTAACTCAGGACTCTTTCTTCTTCAGGACCTGACGGCCCTTGTACATGCCGGTCTTGAGGTCGAGATGGTGCGGACGACGGAGCTCGCCAGAGTCCTTGTCTTCCACATAGGTCGGCTTCTTGATGGCGTCTGCCGAGCGGCGCATGCCACGGCGCGACGGCGAGGTTTTTCTTCTCGGAACGGCCATTTCAATATCCTCTAGGGATTGGTGTTATCAGGGCATCGTCCGCGAGGGACGGCTCAGCACCCGCAATCCGAGGCGAGCTGAATGCCGATCAAGGCCGCGCTTATAGAGGAAGGCTGGCCGCAAAGCTAGGCTTTTGGGCCGGAAAATACGCCCGGAAAGGGCCCAAAATCAGCGATTTTCCCGCCAGCAGGTCGTAAGCGAAGAGGCCTGCGCCCTTGCCACATAGGTCCCGGCCAGCCGCCGGACGCCCGGACCGGGGGTTTTAGCGCTGCGTTTGACCGGATTCGGCAGGATCGAGGCCAGAAGGGCCGCCTCCCGGGGGGAGAGGCCGGCGGCCGATTTGCCGAAGGCATAGGCGCTGGCCGCCCCCACCCCGAACTGGCCCTGCGGGCCGAGCTCGGCGATGTTGAGGTAAATCTCCAGGATCCGCGACTTGGGCAGGACGAGATCGATCCAGAGCGCCAGCGGGAATTCGAGCGCCTTGCGGACGAAATCCCGGCCCTGCCAGAGGAACAGATTCTTCGCGACCTGCTGGGTGATCGTGGAGGCGCCCCGGAACGGCATACCATCCTCCTGCGCGTCGTCGATCGCCTCGCGTAGCGCGCCCCAATCGATGGCGTGATGCTTGCAGAAATGGGCATCCTCGGCTGCAACCACCGATCGCGGCAGCGAGGGCGACATCGCCGCCAGATCGATCCATTCCCGCTGCATCGGCGCGCCGCGAAGCGAGCGCCACGCCATCAGCGTCGAAACCGGATGGCCGGTGCGGTAGAACGGCGCGATCACATAGGGCGCGAGAATGACGACCGCGAGCGCTACCAGCAGGATTTTGACGATGCGCAAATCGACCTTTCCGGCACGGAACGAAACGCGGCCACGGCTCTCCCCATTAAGTCTGTGATAATTCGGGCCTTTTCCAGCACTTTTTAGGCCTTCCAAACGATTGACTGGGGCGGGCGCATAAAGGATTGTCCCGCCGAATTTTAGTTCTGGAGCCCTTCTTGATGACCGGCACGTCCCCGTCCGATTTCGCCAAGCGTCTGGACAAGACCGCTGATGACACCGAGGCCCTGCTCGGGCGCCTGTTGTCGGACGACATCCTGCACGATGAGATCGCCCGGCCCAAGCGACTGATGGACGCAATGCGCTATTCGAGCCTGAACGGCGGCAAGCGTCTGCGGCCGTTCCTGGTGGTCGAGAGCGCGGCTGTGTTCGGTATTCCCCGTGAAGCCGCGCTGCTCGTCGGCGCCGCGCTCGAATGCATCCACTGCTATTCGCTGATCCACGACGATCTGCCCGCAATGGACAATTCCGACCTGCGCCGCGGCCGCCCGACCTTGCACAAGCAGACCGATGACGCCACCGCGATCCTCGCCGGCGACGGCCTCTTGACGCTCGCCTTCGACATCGTCACCCGCGACGAGATCCATCGTGACGCCAATGTGCGGCTGCTGCTGACGCGCGCGCTGGCGCGCTGCGCCGGCATCGGCGGCATGGTCGGCGGCCAGATCCTCGACCTCGCCGGCGAAGGCCGCTTTGGCGGCAACGAGCCGATCGATGTCGCCCGCATTCAGCAGATGAAGACCGGCGCGCTCTTGCGTTACGGCTGCATCGCCGGCGCGATCCTCGGCCAGGCCTCGCAGAAAGAATATCAGGCGTTCGACGATTACGGCCGCGCGCTCGGCGAAGCCTTCCAGATCGCCGACGATCTGCTCGACGTCGAAGGCGATGCGGCGGCCCTCGGCAAGCCGGCCGGCGCCGACGCCGCACTCGGCAAGACCACCTTCGTCACCCAGCTCGGCATCGAAGGCGCCAAGCAGCGCGTGCGCGACCTGCTCGCCCGGGCCGACAGCGCGGTCTCGATCTTCGGCGATCGCGCCGCCGTGCTGCAGGCCGCTGCGCGCTTCGTCGCCGAGCGGAAGAGCTGACACGCATCGATGGCGGCCGAGGGCAAAGAAGACCCCGTCCTCGCCCGCTTCCGCCAGATGTCGCGGCCGATGCGGCTGCTCTATGCGCGGCCGCGGACATTCATCGCGCTCGCGGCTGGCGTCCTGGTCTGTCTGCTCTTGCCGGGCTCACACCGGCTGGTGACACGGCTCCTGTTCGGCTGGGATGCGCTGATCGCGGTCTATCTCGTGCTGGTCTACGCAATGATGCTTTGCAACGACCACCAGCACATCCGGCGCGCCGCCGCGATGCAGGACGACGGCCGTTTCGTGATCCTGCTGGTGACGGCGATCGGCGCCTTCGCCAGCATCGCCGCGATCGTCTCGGAGCTCGGCACATCGCATCGGGGCGTATTGGAGCTGACCATCGCCATCAGCACCATCGCGCTGTCATGGGCCGCCGTGCACACGACCTTCGCGCTGCATTACGCGCATGATTATTATCGGAACGCCAAGCCGGGCGGCCTTAAGTTTCCGAGCGGCGACAAGGAAGACCACGCCGACTACTGGGACTTCGTCTATTTCTCGTTCGTGATCGGCATGACCGCGCAGGTCTCCGACGTTGGCATCACCGACAAGACGATCCGCCGCACGGCCGCGGCGCACGGGATCGTGTCGTTCATCTACAACACGGCCTTGCTGGCACTGACGGTCAACATCGCGGCGAGCGCGATTGCGACCTGACGTCGTCCCGGCCTTTCGGGACGACGATCTGGATCATGCACACCCTAACGACACACTTCGGCATTGGCATCGTTGCCGGGACCGCCGCCGCCGCGATATTCGAGGTGGCAACCGCGGCTGACCGGACGGCAGCCGGTGCTATTGCAGATGACTTGCCCGCCACCTGCGGCGCGACCGGCGCCGGCAGCGGCAGCAATGCCGGCCGCGGCACCATAGCCGCCCGCCGCGCCGCCGGCCTGAGGACGCTGCCGGGCGGGACGTTCATCACCGTCGTCGCGCTTCGCCGTTGCAGGCTTGGCCGGCTTGGCGGCGCGCTTCTTCTCGCACTCATTGTCGTCGTTGACCGCATAGCCCTCACGGCAGACGATCTTCGTGCACTTGTCGCCATCGGCCTTGAAGCCGTGGTCGCAGACCACCGGGCAGACGCGTGACGGCTTGGCCTTGACCGCATCCAGTGCATCCGTGCTCGCCACCTTCACGTCGAGCTTGGTGCCGGCATAGCGGTTGAACTGCGACAGCGAGCGCTGCGAGGACGTGCTCCAATTGCCGTCGGCAGTGCCCGAGAAGCAGCCGACGCGGCCGAGCTCGGTCTGCACCGAACGGCTGAGATCGGCCGGCGCGGTCGCCGGTGTCAGGGAGGCAACGTTGGTGCCGGCGGGGCTCGCCGTGCTGGCCGGCGCCGCGCTCGGGGCCGCAGCGGCGAGATTGACGCGCTGCTGCTCGGCGGCAGCTGCCTGCTGCTGCGCCTGCTCCTTGGCTTTCTGCGCAGCGAGCTGCGCCTGCTCGGCGGCCTTCGCATCGGCCGCGGCTTTGGCCTGCGCATCCTTCTGCGCGCCAAGCGCCGCGAGACGATCACGTTCTGCCTCGGCCTGTTTCGCCTTCTCGGTGGCAGCCGCATGGGCCTGCTCGGCACCAATTTTCTCGACTTGAAGCTTGGCGAGGCTCGCATAGAAGCCATCGGGATGCTGGGCAAGGAAGGCGGCCCACGCCGCCTTGTTGCCGACCTGGAGCGCGAGCTCGTAATCGCGGCGGATGTCGGCCTGCGGGTTCGGCGCGGGCGCAACCGTTGCTGCGGCCGTCACCTTGACCGGAACCAACGGCACGTCCTCACCTCCGAGCGAGCCGTAGACGAACGGCTCCTGCTTGTTACCGGTCGACTTGAGCACGTCGTCGCGCACGAAGCCGAAGGCACGGCGGACGTCGAGGCCCGGCGTCGTCAGATGTTTCGACAGCGCGACCGTAAAGGGACTGTTGGCCCCGTCGCCGTCCTGGGCAGTGAAGCCGGCCTTCGCCGAATAGGCGATCAGCGTATTGGGGCTGGTCGGCTCGACCTGGGCGAGGCCCCGGCCGATACCGCGCGCGGCCACCGTGCGCTTCATGGTCTTGCCGAACGGATTATCGCGGCAGGCATCCAGGATCACCAGCCGAAGCTGTTTTGCCGGTTCGACGGCGACCAGGACGCGGTCCAGCGAGAGCGCCTCGTCGTAGACGTCGGTGTCGCGCTCGAGCTTGGCGTCGACGGGGATCAGATAATTCGAGCCCTCGACCTCGATGCCGTGGCCGGCATAGTAAACCACGGCGATGTCGGCATTGCGGGTCGCATCGGCAAAATCGCGCAGCACGCGCCGCGTATCGAGGGCCGATAGATCGTGCCGGAAATCGACGCTGTTGAAACCGGCCTCCTTCAGCGTCTTCGCCATCACCGCACCGTCATTGACGGGATTGGTGAGCGACGGCGCGTGCTGATAGGCCGAATTGGCAATCACCAGCGCGACGCGATTGCCGGCAAAAGCGGGGGCCGTGCCGAACAGCAGCACGGCGGCGAGGAGAAGCGGGCAGAGTCTGAGCAGGTTGCGCATGACACGACTTCCGAAGTTCGGGACGTTTCGGTCCCCCTTGTGACCGCTTTAGCAGGATCCGGTGCCGGCGCTTGTGATGGAGGTCACCAAGGCCGGGCCGGCGACAGCCCGAAGGACCCCCTTTGTTTGTCGCGCCAGCGCGGTCGGGGTTCGCTGCCAAACCGGCGGGCAGACCGAACTCCCCTAGCCATCGCCTATATGCCCCCGATATTGCGGCAGATTGTCCGTAATCTCGTGCCAGGGCGCCTTCGAGGCTACGAAAATGTGGGCGCTTGGCCGGATCGAGGGGGCATCAACGAGGGTTCCCATGGCGACATGGACCCATTGTCCTTCCCGTACCCGGGAATAAAGCAGCGAGCCGCATCGCCCACAATGGGCGTCATGGGTAGTGTCGTCGCCGAAAATCATCCGCTGATCCCCTCCCCGGACAATGCGGAGCTTGTCCTGCGCGATGCCGGCGAACGGCTTGAAGGCGGAGCCGGTGGTGCGACGGCAGTTCGAGCAGTGGCAGTTCATCGCATAGGAGAACGCATCGGCCACCTCAAAGCGCACGGCGCGGCAGTAGCATTCGCCGATCAGCATACGAGCGTTCGAAGTTTCTGATCCGGTCATTCCAACACCCTCGCGCGATTAGCGAGAGACACCCATAGCGCATTTCGAAGTGTACGACTAAGTTCCGCCCAAGCCATCATGCAAAAGGATGACCCATGAGCCAGAACCGTTCGAGTATCGAAGCCGTCGTGCAATCCTATTTCGACGGGCTTTACGAGGGTGACGCCGAGAAGCTCGGCACCATTTTCCATCCCTCCGCTGACTTGCGCTGGGTCGAGAAGGGCGAGCTTCAGGTCCTGACCGTGCCCGACTGGCTCGACCGCGTCCGCAAGCGCGCCTCCGCCAAGGCTGAAGGCAAGCCGCGCGAGGATTTCATCGTCACCATCGACCGTTCGGACGAAAGGACCGCCTTCATCAAGGTCCG
Organism: Bradyrhizobium sp. CCBAU 65884; assembly: GCF_028128835.1. Classification (NCBI taxonomy): domain Bacteria; kingdom Pseudomonadati; phylum Pseudomonadota; class Alphaproteobacteria; order Hyphomicrobiales; family Nitrobacteraceae; genus Bradyrhizobium; species Bradyrhizobium sp. CCBAU 65884. The sequence continues at coordinate 87,102 of NZ_LBJU01000127.1, forward strand.
TTGCCAGCTGCCTCCGCGCTTCTTCACCGATTATCTGGTGGCGATGAAGCTCGCCGACGGCTGGCAGATCGTGTCGAAGTCGTATCGGTATGACCTGAGGGAGTGAGGAGGGCCTGACGTTCCGCTGCCTGAATTCTGACGCGCTCGCCCTCCACTGCATCATTGCAAGCATGACTCTCGCCGCGTCATTGCGAGGAGCTCTTGCCACGAAGCAATCCAGAATCTCTCCGCGGAGGGATTCTGGATTGCTTCGCTGCGCTTGCAATGACGGCGCGGATGAAGCGTGCGTAATCTCTTCCATCTCTTCTCCCGAAAGCTCCCCATGCATCTCGATCGTCGCTCCCTGCTCGCCTCGCTGTGCTGGATCGCCGCCTCTCCCGCGTTGGCCGCTGAGGCCCTGCCTGAGCTCGAAACCTATGAGCGCGACAGCGGTGGACGGATCGGGGTCTATGCAGAGAACCTTGCGACCGGAAAAAAACTCGCATGGCGCGCCGACGAGCGCTTCGTCATGTGCTCGACCTTCAAGGCCTCGCTTGCGGCTTGCGTGCTGGCCCGGGTCGACCGCGGCGAGGAGCAGCTTGCGGCCATGATCGCTTACGGCAAGCCTGACCTCTTGGACTACGCGCCGACCGCCAAACAGAATCTTGCGGCCGGCGCGATGTCGGTCAGCGACATGTGCAAGGCGATCGTCGAGCTCAGCGACAATACCTGCGCCAATCTGCTGCTGGCGAGGATCGGCGGCCCCGCCACCCTCACCGCCTTCTGGCGATCGCTCGGCGATACCACATCCCGGCTCGACCACAACGAACCCGAGCTCAACCGCTCGCCGCCGGGCGATCCCCACGACACCACAACGCCGGCAGCGATGGCGGGAAATTTGCGGCGCCTGGTGGTGGGCGAGGCGCTGTCGCCGGCCTCGCGTGCCCTGCTCACCGACTGGATGGTGAACTGCAAGACCGGCGCGAACCGGTTGCGCGGCGGCCTGCCCGCGGGCTGGACCATCGGCGACAAGACCGGCAACAACGGCAAGGACGCCTCGGGCGATATCGCGGTGGTCTGGCCCAAGTTCGACAATAAGCCCGGGACGCCGATCCTGATCGCGGCCTATACCCAGGGCGGCACACCGAATGCGGCGCAGATCGAAGCCGCCTTTGCACGCATCGGGCGGATGGTGGCCGAGCGGCTGGCGTAAGCCACGCGCATTGACGTTGAAGCCGCTTCCGGGTCAAGACAGACCATCATGGAAGCGAAGTTTCAGACCTTTCTCATCCTGCTCGCCGTACTGGCAGGCGTGGCGCTGGCCGCACGCCGCTTCAACGTCGCCCCCGCCATCCTGCTGATGCTGGCGGGCGTCGGCCTCGCCTTCGTGCCGGGCATGCCCCCGGTGGAATTGCCGCCGGAATTGGTGCTGCTGATGGTGCTGCCGCCGCTGATCTACTCGGCGAGCGTTGCCATGAGCTGGCGTGAGTTCAAGAACAATTTGCGTCCCATCGTGCTGCTCGCGGTCGGAGCCGTGATCTTCACCGCAGCGATGGTGGCGGCCGCCACGCACTATATGATCGGCCTGCCCTGGACCATCGGCTTCCTGCTCGGCGCCATCGTCGCGCCGCCCGACGTGGTGGCGCCGCTCGCGATCGCGCGCCGGCTCAACATGCCGCGGCGGCTCCTGGTCATCCTCGAGGGTGAGGGGCTTGCCAATGATGCCACAGCGCTGATCCTCTACCGCTTCGCGCTGGCCGCCATCATGGTCGGGCATTTCTCGCTGCCGCTCGCCGCCGGCGAATTCCTCCTCATCGTCGCCAGCGAGATCGCCTTCGGCATCGGCGTCGGCTGGCTCTCCCTTCGCTTCCGCAAATGGTCCGGGGATCCGCAGGTCGAGCTGACTCTGTCGCTGATCACCCCCTACGTGTCGTACTGGCTGCCCGAGCATATCGGCGGCTCCGGGGTGATCGCGACGGTGGCCTGCGGCCTCTATGTGAGCTGGAACGGCCCGCTGCTGATCTCGTCGGCAACGCGCCTGCAGGGCATCTTCTTCTGGGACCTCGTGATCTACCTGATCGAGGGCGTGCTGTTCCTGCTCACCGGATTCCAGATGCGCGCGCTCTACGAGAAATCGAAGGCGTTCCCGCTCGACGACATCCTGATCGCAACCGCCGTGGTCCTGGTGATCGTCGTGGTCGCGCGCTTCGCCTGGCTCTATCCCGCAACCTATCTGCCGCGGATGCTCAGCAGATCGTTGCGCGAGCGCGATCCGTCGCCGCCCTGGCAATGGCCGTTCGTGCTCGCCTTCACCGGCGTGCGCGGCGCGGTGTCGCTGGCGGCCGCGCTGGCACTGCCGTTCACGCTGCCTGATGGCGATGCATTTCCGTATCGCGACCTGATCCTGTTCGTGGCCTTCGGCGTCATCTTCGTCACACTGATCGGCGTCGGGCTGACGCTGCCACCAGTGGTGCGGTGGCTCGGCGTCGCCGAGGCCGGCCGCAACGAGCATGCCGCCGAGCACGAGGCCGAGATCGCCGCACGCCGCCAGGCGCTCGATGCAGCACTGAAATCACTCGACGCGCTCACCGAGCAGAAGGACGTTTCCGACGAGGTGATGCGGCTGCTGCGCGCCCGCCACGACATCCGTGTCAACCAGCTGCCTGATTCACTCGATCCCACCCACCACGACGTCTCCGCCGCCGGCACCGCGCTGACCCGCGACCTGATCGCCGCCGAACGAAAATTCATCCACGATCTCCTGCGCGACGGCCAGATCACCGACGAGACGCGGCGGCGGATCGAGCGCGATCTGGATCTGGAGGAAGCTAGCCTGGCGAACCGGGAGTATCGGCGGACACCGCTGTAGCCTCCCGTCATTGCGAGAAGCCGTTGCGACGAAGCAATCCAGACCGCCTCCACGGAAAGACTCTGGATTGCTTCGCTGCGCTCGCAATGACGGCGGGAGCAACTACCGCCTCGCGCAAAACTCCCCTATGGCCGACGCCACGGCCGCCGCAATCGTCTCATGCCGCTCGGGTGCGTTCATCGCCATCTCCTCGTCGCGGTTGATGATGGAGCCGGCCTCGAGCAGCACTGCGGCACTGCTGGTCCGCGAGAGGACGACGAGCCCGTCATAGCGGTAGACGCCGAAATCCTTGTCGAGCAACTGGCGCCGGTAACGGCCCATCAGCGGCAAAGTGTATTGGCTGGCATAGTGCAGGCCTTGCTCCTTCAACTGTCTGCCGATCATCCGGGCCAGCACCAGGCTGGTGGCGAAGTGCGAATTCTGCTGCGACACGAACAGCGAGTGGCCCGAAAAGCGATCGCTGAAATAGCTCTTCGCGCCATCGAATTCCCAGGTCTCGAGCAGCTTGTCCGGCACCGAATCGTGATGGATCGACAGGAAAAGATCGGCGCGCGACCCATTGGCGCTGCCGACACGTTTGAACAGGCTGGGCCGAGCCTTGCCGTCCGTGACGAGCAGGCGTGTTGCGGCAAAGCCTTCGGACTTGAGTTTCGCCGTGATGAGTCTTGCGAGACGGAAGTTGAAGCCGAACTCCGGATCGTTGCGCGCGCTCAGTGCGCCGTAGGAGTCCGGCGTATGCCCGACATCCACGACGATCCGGAATTTCGGCATCTCACATTTGGCTGGCGCGGGCGAAGGCCTGGGCCTCGCTTTCGCGACCTTTCGGGCCGGGGCGGCCAGACCCGCATCGATCGATGGAAGCAATAGCGCGACCAGCGACACCAGGAGAATTGCGACGATGTCCCGCCCTGACGACAAATCCTACTCCGCTGCCGCGATGCGTGGCCGGCCGACGAAGCCCGCGACATCGCCGAATCGTTCGAGCATGACCGCGGGCAGATCCTTCGACTTGCTGGTGACGCAGGCGCCCGAGCGCACCGCATAGCGATCCTGATGCGCCGCCTGCGGCGGGGCCTCGCCCTGCTGCAGCGCCCGCGCCAGATCCATCACGGTCTTGCGAAAATGCATGATGCCGAGATCGGTCGGCCCGAGATGCTCGCGGGTGCGGTCGGCGATCGGCCCTTGGCTGTCCTGCACGGCAGCGTCCTGCTCGGAGACACCCTTGATGCCGGTGTAGCTCCGGGTCTTCTGGAGCTTGCGGTCGATCAGATAGTCGTTCCCCTTATGGCGCAGCGGCACGTAATTGTCGTCGACCTCCGCGATCACGCCGTTGCCGCGGTCGTAGGCGTCGCGCTCTGCTTGCGTCAGGGGGCGCTCCGGATTCCAGGCATAGGTGTAGATCCAGCAATTGGTGTCGGTGACAGGCACGAAGGTCTGGCCAAAAATGCTCTCGCCCGGCATCGCGCTCGGCGCGTAGGCGTGGAACGGCATCAGGAATTGCGCAATGCGCCAGTAGATGCTGTCGCCGCCGGTGAGCCGGCCGCCGGCAATGGTCAGTCCGGCGTCGTGCGGGCTGATCTTGATCACCGGACGCGGGTCTTCCGCGATCCAGCGCATGTGATCGCTCGCCATCCGCGCGATCGGATTCACAAAGTGCTTCTTGATGTCCAGGATCTCGTTCTCCTCCTTGTCGAAGGAGAGATGGGCAAAGGTGAAATGCGCAGTGTCGATCGAGCCTTCCAGCGCCTGCACCCAGTTGCAGTCCTGCCATTTCTTGCTGACGTAGCGGTGCGAGGCCGGCAGCAGCGCCATTTCGAGATCAGGCAATTCGGGTGTGGCCTCGAGCGGCCCCATATAGGCCCAGACCATCTCGCCCCATTCACGCACCGGATAGGATTTGATGCGGATCAGGTCCTTGGCGTTGAGGTCGGGGTAGGAGGTCGGCATGTCCAGGCAGCGGCCGTCGGTGTCGAATTTCCAGCCGTGATAGACGCAGCGGATGCCGCACTCTTCGTTGCGCCCGAGCCAGAGATTGGCGCCGCGATGCGGGCAATATTGGTCGATGACACCGACGACGCCGCGCGTGTCGCGGAAGGCGAGCAGTTCCTCGCCGAGGACGACGATCTTCTTCGGCTCGCCATCGGGCTCGGGAAGCTCTTCTGACAGCAAGACGGGAATCCAGAAGCGGCGCAGCAATTCGCCCATGCCCGTTCCGGGGCCGGCCTCGGTCAGGAATTTATTGTCCTCTGCGCGAAGCATGGAAGATCCTCCCGATTTGTTTTTAGGAAGATTGGCGCGGACACGGGAGGACGTCAACGCAAGAACGGGCTCTCGTAGGGTGGGCAAAGGCGCGCTCTTCGCGCGCCGTGCCCACCATCCTGTCGCGCGTGCGGCGAGATGGTGGGCACGCTTCGCTTTGCCCACCCTACGGCACCGTCTCCTTAAACCGGCCGCTCCCCCTTCACCGTCACCCGCGTACCCGAGCGCGTGTGGGGCCAGTAGTCCCACATCGCGCGGTGCTGGGTGCAGCGGTTGTCCCAGAAGGCGATGGCGTTCTCGGTCCAGCGGAAGCGGCACTGGAACAGCGGGTTCTCGGCGTGCTGATAGAGATAGGCGAGCATCGCGTCGCTCTCGTCGCGCGGGATACCGTTGATGTGGCGGGTGAAGCCGCGGTTGACGTAGAGCGCCTTCTTGGCCGTGACGGGATGCGTGCGCACAACGGGATGCTCGGCGCTCGGATAGGACGGACGGTCGGCGACGCCATAGTTCGCATAGAGCCCGCGATAGATCGGCTCGCCGTCATGCAGCGCGGTGAGGCCATCGAGATAGGCCTTCATGCGGTCGGACAGCGCCTCATAGGCGGCGTACATGTTGGCGAACAGCGTGTCGCCGCCGCGCGGCGGGCACTGCTTGATGTAGAGGATCGAGCCCATCGGCGGTTCGAGATCGCAGGACACGTCGGAGTGCCAGCCCTCGCCGTTGGCGCGCGGCGAGTTCTTGTCGGCGTAGATCTTCATCAGCGCCGGGTCTTCGTCCTCATGCGGCGCGGCGGGATGGAAATGCAGCTCGCCGAACTTGCGGCCGAAGGCGAGATGCTGCTTCGGCGTGATTTGCTGGTCACGGAAGAAGATGACGAGGTTTTCGGCGAGCGCGCGGTGGATCTCGTCCATCTGCTGGTTGGAGCGCGCGTCGTCGGAGACGAGCCTGCCGATGTCCACGCCCGATATTTCCGCGCCGATGATGGGGGTGAGCTTTTCGACCGCGATGGTCTCATAGGGCGCGCCGTCATCGGCCGTGTGGCGATAGCGCGGGCCCTGCTTGCCGGCGAGTGAGCTCATGGCGTGTCTCCCGATCATTCTTGATTGGGAGCCATCGTAGCGCGCGGTGAGGGATGTGCAATCTGCACCGCACACTCAGTTCGTCGTCCCGGACAAGCGCAAGCGCAGATCCGGGACCCATAGCCACAGGGAGGGGTTTGACGCGAAATTGGCAGCTCCGAGTCTTCGCCAAACCACTCCCTGTGGTTATGGGTCCCTGCTTTCGCAGGGACGACAGCGGCGTGTGGAGCGCTAGCGGAGTGAAATCACTCCGCCGCGGTCACCGGCACCTTGGCGCCCTGGCCGTAACGCTGCTCGATGTAGTCGATGACCAGCGCCTTGAAGTCGGCGGAGATGGTCGGCCCGCGCAGGGTGCGGAACTTCTTGCCGTCGACGAAAACCGGCGCGGCGGGCGCTTCGCCGGTGCCCGGCAGCGAGATGCCGATATTGGCGTGCTTGGATTCGCCGGGGCCGTTGACGATGCAGCCCATCACCGCGACGTTGAGTTCTTCGACGCCGGGGTATTTCGTCTTCCAGGTCGGCATCTCGTCGCGGATGAAATCCTGGATCGAGCGCGCCAGTTCCTGGAACGTGGTCGAGGTGGTGCGGCCGCAGCCGGGGCACGCCGCGACCAGCGGCACGAAGGTGCGGAAGCCCATGGTCTGCAGCAGCTCCTGGCCGACCTGCACCTCGCGGGTGCGATCGCCGCCGGGCTCCGGCGTCAGCGAGATGCGGATGGTGTCGCCGATGCCCTGCTGCAAGAGGATGCCGAGCGCGGCCGAGGACGCCACGATGCCCTTCGAGCCCATGCCGGCTTCGGTGAGGCCGAGATGGATGGCATAATCGGAGCGGCTGGCGAGGTCCTGATAGACCGCGATCAGATCCTGCACCGCCGAAACCTTTGCGGAGAGGATGATGCGGTTCTTGGGCATGCCGAGCTCTTCGGCGCGCGCGGCCGAGAGCAGCGCGGACTGCACCATCGCTTCGCGCGTCACCGCGCGCACGTCGCGCGGATTGGCCGAGGCGGCATTCTCGTCCATCAGCCTGGTCAGCAGCTCCTGATCGAGCGAGCCCCAATTGGCGCCGATGCGCACCGGCTTGCTGTTCTTGTTGGCGATCTCGATGATGTCGGCGAACTGGGTGTCGCGCTTGTCCTTGAAGCCGACATTGCCGGGATTGATGCGGTACTTGGCGAGCGCCTCGGCGCAGGCCGGATAGGCCGCGAGCAGCTTGTGGCCGATATAGTGGAAGTCGCCGATCAACGGCGTGGTGATGCCGCGCTTGGCGAGGCCGTCGCGAATGTGCGGCACGGCGGCCGCGGCTTCCTCCCGGTCCACGGTGATGCGGACCATTTCGGAGCCGGCGCGCGCGAGCGCCGCGACCTGGGCAATGGTACCGTCGATGTCGGCGGTGTCGGTGTTGGTCATCGACTGCACGACGATCGGCGCACCGCCGCCGACGGCGACGTCGCCGACCTTGACCTGGGTGGTGTGATGGCGCGGCGCTGGCCCCGCGATGTCGGAATCGATGGTGGTTTCGGGCTTGTTCATGGGGTCCAAATATCAGGTTTTGGTGACGTTCAGCAATGCATCGCGCGGCGCCGCAGCGACTTGGCTGGGACGGTTAACCAGAAAAAGCCCAGCAATTACAAGGACGGCAGCCGCCCCGAACGCCAAGCTTAGCGTGTCGTGCATGATGAAATAGCTACCGACGACGCCAAACAAAGGGGTGATGAAGGTAAAAGCCGACAATTTGCTGGCCGAATAGGCCTTCACCAGCGCGAACCAAAGCGTGAACGTGGTTCCAACCACCCAGATCGCCTGAAAGGCCATCAGGCCGAGCGACAGCGGCGCCGGGGTATGCGTGATGGTCTCACCGAACAGCCATGCCGCCAGTCCCAGGATCGGGATCGAGATCGCCACCTGATAACCCAGCGCCTTCTCGGGCGCGGCGAACCGCAACCTTGTGCCCTTGGCGACCAGTGTCGTCGCCGCCCACAGCGCGGCGCCACCGACGATCATGAGGTCGCCGAGCAGGACATGCGAATCGACATTGGGCTGCGGCACGCCAATCGCGAGGGCGACGCCGGCAAAGCTGATGGCGAGGCCCAGCCATTGCGAGGCGCCAAGCCGTTCGCCGAGCACCTGATAAGAGCCGAGCGCGACGAAGAACGGCGCGGTGTAGAGGAACACCACCGCGCGCGAGGCTGAGGTGAGACGCAGCCCCTGGAAGATCAGCACGAATTCGATGCCGAACATCAGCCCGGCGATCAGGCCCGGCTTCCACGTGCCATCATTCTCGAAGAATTTGACGCCGCGAAGCGTGCCGATGAGGAACAGCACCGGCAGCGCGCCCGCCGAGCGGATCGTGGCCTGCAGCATCGGCGGAATGTCAGGCAGCACCAGCTTCACCGCGATCTGGTTGAACCCCCAGGTCAGGCACAGCATGAGCATCAGGGCGATGGCGCCGGCACTGAGGGGACGTGCGGCGGAATAGTTGGCTTGTGGCGAGGACATCTCTTCCCGATTACCGGCTTTGCGCCGTTGTTGCTCTATGCAGCTTTCTGACAATGGGTGCAGACGCCCGTGATCTCCACCACGGACAATTTAGGCGCAAAGCCCGAGCTGCGCGCCGCGGCATTGAGGTCCCCGGCGAAGGACGCCGACGGGATCTCGCCGACCAGGCCGCAGCGCTCGCAGATCAGGAACGCCACCGCCGAGGTCGCGTCGTGGTCGTGGGCGGCACAGGCAAGGTAGGCATTGCGGCTTTCAATGCGGTGCACGAGGCCGTTGGCCATCAGGAAATCGAGCGCGCGATAGACCGTGATCGGCGCCGGCCGCGACATCGATTTGGCAAGCTCGTCGATCACCTCATAGGCGCCGAGCGGGCGGTGGCTGGAGAGCAAGGCCCCCAGCACCTGACGGCGTATCGGCGTTAATTTCTGAGCGCGCTGCTTGCAGACCTCCTCGGCATGCGCCAGCGCATCCGCGGTGCAGCGGCCGTGATCGTGGTCAGGCGCGGGAAATGCCGGCTTTGCGAGGGTCATGCGGCCACGTTCTAGCATTTGAGCCCGGGAACCCAAAGCACGACCCTGCGACCGGCTGCCAGCCATGCTCGCGCTGCGGGACACCATCCTGATAATCCGCCATGGAATAATCATAAGCTTGCTTATTATATCCCAAGCTTATTGGAGACCAAGCTTATGACCCGCGGGTCCGTCGACCAGAACTTCCTGTTCACGCTCGGTGAGCTCTACCGCCTCTTGCGCGTCTATGCCGACAAGGAGGCATCGCGCTTCGGCATCACCCGGGCGCAATGGGCGGTGCTGGCCAAGGTCGAGCGCAGCGAGGGCATGAAGCAGTCGGAACTCGCGGAGCTGCTCGAGATGCAGCCGATCACGCTGACCCGCCTGATCGACAAGCTCTGCGACAGCGACTGGATCGAGCGCCGCAACGATCCTTCAGACCGCCGCGTCAAGCGCCTGTATCTGAGGAAGGCCGGCCGGCAATTGCTGGGCCGGATGGGCGGGCTGAAGTCCGAGCTCACCGCCAACGCGCTCGACGGCATCACGCCGGCGGACGCCCATCGCCTCCTGACCCAGCTCGAAACCATCAAGGAAAACGTGCGTACCGCGATCCAGACCAGCGGCGCGGAACAGGCGCGTAAGGAGCAGCGCTATGGCTGACCAAGTCCTCAAGTTCCAGCCCGAGCAGAAGACCGACAGCGGCAAGCCCACCAAGAAGGCCGGCACCGATCCGCGCCGCCGCCTGGTAGCCGGCCTGCGGCGTTACCGCCGCTTCCTGCTCCTGGTCGTGCTGCCTGTCATCGCCGCCATCGGCGGCATCACCTTCTACCTGCATGGCGGCCGCTATGTCGGCACTGACGACGCCTATGTCGGCGCGCAGAAGGTGCTGGTGACGCCCGACATCTCCGGCAAGATCCAGAAGGTCGTCGTGAAGGAAGGCCAGTCCGTCAAGCAGGGCGACGAGCTGTTCGAGATCGACCCCGCTCCGTTTCGCCACGCGGTGGACGAAGCCAAGGCGCAGCTCGCGCAGGCCCGCACGACTTACGACAACCTCGTCGCCAACATCAAGATCTATGGCGACATGCTGGGCCTTGCCCAGCAAGGCATCGATTTGAAGCAGCGCGACGTCGAGCGCAAGCAGGCGCTGGTGAAGAACAATTACGGCTCGCAGCTCGATCTCGACAATGCCTCGAATGCGCTGGTCACCGCCGGCGCGCAGGCGCAATACATCAAGCAACAGCTCTCCAACGCCAAGACGCAGCTGCTCGGCGACCCCGAATTGCCGCTGGAGCAATTCCCATCCTACGCCCAGGCGAAGGCCAAGCTGGACGATGCCCAGCGGAACCTCGACCACACCGTGCTGCGCGCGCCGATGGACGGCGTGGCGACGCAGGTCGAGCAAATCCAGCTCGGCCGCTATGTCGCCGCCGGCACGCCGGTGTTTTCCATCATCGACGTCGCCCACCCCTGGGTCGACGCCAATCCGAAGGAGAGCGACCTCACCCACGTCACCGAAGGACAGCCCGTCACGCTCGAGGTCGACGCGTTCCCGAACCACGTCTTCAAGGGCAAGATCGGCTCGCTTTCGCCCGGCACCGGCGCGCAATTCGCGATCCTGCCGCCGCAGAACGCTACCGGCAATTTCGTCAAGGTGGTGCAGCGCGTGCCAATCCGCATCTATTTCGACGAGACCGACAAATATGTGCGGAAGCTGAAGGCCGGCATGAGCGTCTACGCCACCATCGACACCGGCCATCAGCGCTCGCTCGCCGGCCTGCTCGGCCTGTCGGCGACAGCGAGCCAGGATAAAGACTGAACGCAAGGACTGACCCGATGTCCGGTCCCAATGCCAGCCTGATGGTCCCCGGTCTGCGCCGGAACATGGTGACGATCTGCGCCATGACCGCGACCATCATGCAAGCGCTGGACACCACCATCGCCAACGTCGCCCTGCCCTACATGCAGGGCACGTTGTCGGCCTCGCAGGACCAGATCAACTGGGTGCTGACCTCCTACATCGTCGCCGCTGCGATCATGACGGCGCCGGTCGGCTGGATCGCCAACCGCTTCGGCCGCAAGCGCATCTTCATCATCTGCTCGGCCGGCTTCACCATGGCCTCGGTGCTGTGCGGCCTCGCCCAGGACATCAACCAGATGGTGCTGTTCCGCCTGCTGCAAGGTGTGTTCGGCGCTGCCCTGGTGCCGCTGTCGCAATCGGTGATGCTCGACTATTACACGCTCCAGGAACGCGCCAAGGCGATGTCGATCTGGGGCATGGGCGTGATGATGGGTCCGATCATGGGTCCATCACTTGGCGCCTGGCTGACCGAGACTTATTCCTGGCACTGGGTGTTCTTCGTCAACCTGCCGTTCGGCTTCATCACCGTGCTCGGGCTGATCGTCTTCATGGACGAGACGGACAAGAATCTCAGCCTCAGATTCGACTGGTTCGGCTTCGCCGCGCTGGCGGTCGCGATCGGCTCGCTTCAGCTCGCGCTCGACCGCGGCGAGCAGCTGGGCTGGCTGGAATCCAATGAGATCCTCGCGGAGTTCATCGTTTCGGCCGTCGCCTTCTATTTCTTCCTCGCGCACTCCTTCACGACCTCGACGCCGTTCATCCGGTTCGCGCTGTTTCGGGATCGCAACTTCGTCACCGGTTGCGTGTTCATGATCGTGATGGGGCTCGTGCTGTTCTCGACCATGGCGCTGGCCTCGCCCTATATGCAGAACGTGATCGGCTATCCCATCATCACCGCCGGCCTCTTGTTGGCGAGCCGCGGCTTCGGTACCTTCTTCGCGATGATGCTGGTCGGCCGCATGATGCGCTATTTCGAGGCGCGCACGCTGATCATCGCCGGCCTGACGCTGACCGCGGGCTCGCTGTTCCAGATGACCGGCTGGACCGATTTGACCCAGGTGCCGGAGATCGTCACCGTCAGCGTCATCCAGGGCTTCGGCTTCGGCCTCGTCTTCGTGCCGCTCTCGACCGTGGCGTTCCTGACGCTGTCGAACGATCTGCGCACTGACGGCACCGCGATGCTGACCCTGATGCGCAACGTCGCGAGCTCGGTCGGCATTTCCGTCGTCATCGCCCAATTGACGCAGGGGACGCGGCGGACCTATGCGATCCTGTCCGAGCACATCAACCCGTTCAACCACGCGCTCCAGATGCCCAGCGTCAGCAGCATGATCAACCTGTCCACCGACGCCGGCCGCGCCATGGCCGACAGGATGGTCAGCGTGCAGGCGCAGATCATCGCCTTCGCCTACGACTATCAGCTGGTGATGTTCTTCATCCTCTGCACCATCCCGCTCGCCTTGCTGATCGGCTCGACCAAGGCCACGCTGCGCAAGCAGGCGGCCGGACCGGAACATGCGGTGATGGAGTAGGACGCGGTCGATCACCAATCTCCACTGTCATCCCGGACAAGCGCAGCGAAGCGGAGCGCAGATCCGGGATCCATAATCACAGGGAGTAGTTTGGCGAAGACTCTGAATTACCAGTCTCGCGCCAAACTACTCCCTGTGATTATGGGTCCCTGCGTTCGCAGGGACGACACTGAATATGCGGCGCGACCCCTACAACAACTCCTCGCAGCCCAGATCATCCACGGCCGCAAATATCCGCTCCAGATTGTTCCACCAGATCAGCGGCGGAAGGTTGATGCTCCATTGCCAGACCGGCTTGGTGATGTGCCAGAGCACCGATCGGCGATAGTCCTGGTCAAGTGCGCCGCGCGTGTAGCCGCTGACGCCGTGCGAGATCAGGGTCTCATGATAACGGTTGAGCAGCAGGCGCTCGAGCGTCTGCCTGCGCTCCGGATACCATTGCGTCGCCATCATGTAGGCGAGATCGTGGGTCGGCACGTTGATGCGCCACTGGTCGAAGTCGAAAATGCGCACGGTGTCGGCGATGTCCGCGCGCGGCAGGAGGAAATTCCAAGTATGGGCATCGCCGTGGGCAATAGAGAGATGTCGATGGGAATGATAGCGCTCAAGCAAACGATCCGACTGCTCAATGAACCGTCGATAGAGGATGCGTCGTTCTTCGCTCAGGCGGTCGCCGAGAAGATCGGCAAAACGATCATAGTGGCCAGCAAAGGTCTCCATCAACCTTGACGTATCATCGGCGCTCATCCAACTGCCGACGGTGTCGCCGAGACTTGGGTGGTCCCACCATGCCGCGTGCCAGCTCGCGAGCGTCGTGACGATCGCCAGCGCCTGTTCGCGAGACGGCGGCAGGGGCCACTGGGCCGCGACATCATGGCTATCGGTGAGATCCTCGAGCAGCAGATGCCAACTGACATTTTCCTCATCGAACTGTCCGTCAAAGCAACGCGGCACCAGCCCCGGCGGCATATTCGGTGCAAGTTTCGCATAGAAGGCCACTTCGTGCCGGCCACCATGCGCGAGCGTCTTGGCAAAATCGGCATGCGGCGTCTTCAGGATCAGTGTCTGCGGCGCGCCGCCGGATTCGCCGACATAGCGCAGGCCGAGACGCACGATATGTGACACGACGGTGTCGCGCTGATGCAGCACCTTCACCTCGCGCACGGCGCCGGCATCCAGCACGCCGCCCCTGCGCAGTGCCGCCGTCAGTCGGGCGGGCTCAACGACATCAGGCAGTTGTGGAGGTGTCATGAGATTCACGATGCCCCTGTCCCGCGCCATACTGCACGATCATGACCCCACGCACCAGCCGCCGGTCCGATGCCGCGCTCAAGCCGCCTCGGTCGAGTCGCGCACGGTCCGCACCACGACCGACCGGAGCTGTTCGAGATTGGCCGCCATGCCGGCGATCGCCTGCCTGACCTCGGCGGCGCGCTCGTTCACGGAAGCGGCGTCGCGGCTGACATTGCCGATCTTGGCCGAGACCTCCTTCGCCGCCGACGCCGATTCGGAAATCGACCGCGTGATCTCCCGCGTCGCGGCGTCCTGCTCCTCCATTGCGGCGGCAACCGAGGTCGCCACGCCGTCGATCTCGACGATGTGGCCTCCCATGGTCTCGACGGCATCGACCGCGGCCTGCGTCGAAGCCTGAATCTCGGTGATCAGCCGCGTGATCTCCTCGGTGGATTTGGCGGTCTGGTCGGACAGGGACTTCACTTCGGCGGCGACCACGGCGAAGCCGCGGCCGGCCTCGCCCGCACGGGCGGCCTCGATCGTGGCGTTGAGCGCCAGAAGGTTGGTCTGGCCGGCGATGCCGCCGATGAGGTCGGAGACCTCGGCGATCTTCTTCACCGATCCGGCCAGTGCCTGGATGGTCGAACGCGCCTGCTCGCGGCCGGCGACAGCCGATTTTGTGACGGTGCTGGTCCGCACGACCTGGCTTGCGATCTCGCGGATCGAGGCGCTGAGCTCTTCGGCCGCGGCCGAGACGGCCTGCGAGCTGCCGAGGGCCTGGGTGGAGGCCGCCGCGACCGCCTGCGACTGTGCGGAGAGCGACTTCGCGATCTCCGACAGGCTGGACGCCGCCCGCTCGACGCCTTGCGTCGCTGCGCCGGCGGTGTCGACCGATCGGCCGGTCTCGCGCTCGACGGTCTCGGCCATCTGGTGCAGGGCGGAGCGCTTGGCGAGCGCCGCCTCCTGCTCCTGCCGCAACTGCTCCTCGCGCAGGCGGGAATTCTCGACCGCCGCCTGCTTGAACACCACAAGCGCCCCCGCCATCGAGCCGACCTCGTCCTTTCGGTCAGCGAAAGGAATGTCGGCGGCGAGATCGCCGGTCGCAAGCTTCTGCATCGTATCAGTCATGCGCACGATCGGGCGCACCACGCCGAGGGCGACGCCGAGCAGGCCCGCAGCAACGAAAGCCAGGACAGCGGCGGAGACGCCGAGGAGGATATAAAGCATCGAGCTGTCGCGGTCCGCCGCCAGCTTTTCCATGGCGGCATTCTGCTTGTTGGCGTTCTCGACGATGCTGTCGATCACGGCGCGATGCGCGGTGTAGGCGTCCTTCAGCTGCGCATAGATGCGCTCGGACGCAGCGGCGTCCTTGGCCTTGAGCGCCGGCAGGAGCTGGTCGGACGCCTTCCAGAACTTCTGCACCTCGGCGTCGGACTTGGACACCAGCGCCGTTTTCAGGTCGGCCGAGAGGCTGGAGGTGACCCAGAACGCCTTGCGCTCGTCGTAGTCCTTGCGGAGCTGGACCAGACGTTCGCCGTGGGCCGCCAGCTGGTCCGGCTCGCGCATGGCCAGCGTCGCCTCGAGATAGGCCTCGATGACATATTCCGGCGGCGGCAGAATGTCCGCGATGAGGTCGTTGCCGAGCTTGATGTCGGAGTAGAGCGGACCGCCGACCTTGAGCTCTTTCAAGGCATAGAGGCTGGTCGAAACCACGGCGGCAAAACCGATGGCGAGAACGATGCCGAACGCAATGATCGCAGAGGACAAGGACAGACGAAATTTCATGAAACAATCCGGGGCGGCGTCGAAACTGCAGCCACCCTAGACGAATACGGTAAATACGGGATTGCTTCGCGCCGAAATTGTATCGCGCGAACTCCGCATAACTACGGGAATTTGCCGTCAAGCCATCGGTATTTGAGTCAGCGAGGCTGACGCACACACGTGCGAATCGTTTCGGCCGGAGGCAACCTCGGCTTCGATGCGCCAGATGAGACGTGCGTGCCGAGCATCAAGCCTCCCCGGCACGCATTGCCTCACACGTCGAAGAACACTGTCTCGTTGTCGCCCTGGAGCCGCAGGTCGAGCCGGTAGACGGGCTTGCCGGCTTCGCGCACCGCAGTCAGCGTGGGGCGGCGCTCGGTGGGCACCAGCGCCAGCACGGGGTCGGCGGCGTTGCCGGCCTCGTCGCTGAAATAGATCCGGGTGTAGAGATGCCGCAGCATGCCGCGGCCGAACACCGCAAGGAGGATGTGCGGCGCCTGTGGCTTGCCATCGGGATCAGGCACCGTGCCCGGCTTGATGGTCTCGAACGCGTAATTGCCGTCCTTGTCGGTGCCGCAACGGGCAAAGCCGCGGAAGCTCGCATTCGGCAGCGCACGCTTGTCCTGCGGGTCGGCAAAGCGACCCTGCGCGTCCGCCTGCCAGATCTCCAGCATGCAATCTGGCACGGCAACGCCGTCACCGTCGAACACACGCCCCTCGATGCGGATGCGCTCGCCGGTGACGTCTGGCGTGAGTGTCGAGTTGGTGAACGCGTCGTTCCAGGCGTATTCGCCGTTCGGCGTCAGGCCGTATTTGAAGAACGGGCCGACCGTCTGCGATGGGGTGATCCCGTCTGGCGTCACAGAATCCTGCACTTAGTGATTCTCCATGGGGGTGGCGTTCTTGCCGCGCAGCACGACGTCAAAGCGGTAGCACAGCGCCCATTCGGGCTGGGTGTTCTCGAGATCGAACGAGGAGACCATCCGCGCCCGCGCCTTCTCGTCCGGCACCGAGTTGAAGATCGGATCGAACGGGAACAGCGGATCGTTCGGAAAATACATCTGCGTCACGAGGCGCGTGACGAAGGAATGGCCGAACACCGACAGATGGATATGCGCGGGACGCCAGGCATTGTGGTGATTGCCCCAGGGATAGGCGCCCGGCTTGATGCTGACGAAGCGGTAGTAGCCGGCAGCATCGCTCACGGTGCGGCCGGCCCCCGTGAAATTCGGATCGAGCGGCGCCGGATGCTGGTCGCGGACATGGACGTAACGGCCGCACGAATTAGCCTGCCAGATCTCGACCAGCGAGTTCGGCACGCCGCGACCGTCCTCGTCGCGCACATGGCCGTGCACGATGATGCGCTCGCCGATCGGCTCGCCCTTGTGCTGGGTGGTGAGGTCGTTGTCGCCTTCGCGGACGGTCTCGTGGCCGTAGACCGGGCCTGTCAGCTCCGACAACGTATGGCGCATCGGGATCAAGGGCTTGTTCGGCGCACGCTTGATCGAGCTCTTGTAGTCGGGCGACAGCGGCAGCGGATGCGCCTTGTTGCTGTCGGTGGGATAGATGAATGTCATGGACGAACTCCTCCCCGGCCATTGTGGTCCGGCCGGACAACGCTTCCGCCAATCATTATAGGATATAACTAATTGGGGGAAGCGGGTTTGAGCCCTATTTGATCGGCGGACGCGGCAGTACGGCTTCCCCGACTTCGAGCCGGTAGACATGGTCGAGCGAATACCAGGGCGTCGCAACCTCGCGTTCGGTCGGATGTGGCGCGTCATGGCGTAGGAACTTGCCGATCAGCGCCTGCGTCACGCCGAATTGCACGTCGCTGTCGATATGGGGATCGTTGGGATCGTAGACCTGCGAGATCAGAACCTTGAAGCCCGGCTTGAAGATCAGGGCGTGCAGATGCGCGGGGCGATAGGGATGGCGGCTCTGCGCCTCCAGCAGGCGGCCGACCACGCCGCCCGTCGGAATGGGATAGCCGACCATCATCACCGAACGGAAGGAGAAGCGCCCGTCCTGGTCGGTCGTGAACTTGCCACGCAGGTTCATGTCGGCCTGGTCAGGATCCTGGTTCTCGTAGAGGCCGACCGGAGAGGCGTGCCAGACATCGACCTCGGCGCCAGCGACCGGACGACCGTCCTTGTCCACGACGCGGCCGTTCACGAATAGCGGCGCACCCGGGGTCTCGGAGCGGACGATCGATCCGCCATTCTCGACCCGCGGCGAGTTCAGCCGCCAGAACGGCCCGAGCAGCGACTGATCGGTTTCGGTATTGCCCTGGTCGCCATTGTTGAGCAGGCACACCAGCGGGGAGACGCCGAGCGAGCCCGCCATCAGGGACCACTTCGTTGTGCGTGTCGGTGGTCAGCTTGCCGAGCGCGGCGATGACAGCGGTGGCATCGCGAAACTCCTTCTCGGTCAGGCGAACGTCGCGCACGAAGCCGTGCAAATGCTTGACCAGGGAGATCATGATCTGGCGCATGCGCGGATCGGAAGTCCGCTCCATCACCGCCAGTGCCGCGGCCGTGACGTCCTGCTCGCGCTCGATGATCATGGGACGGTCCTTGAAGCGACCCGCGTAACGCCAACACTGTCATTCCGGGATGGTCCGAAGGATCAGGCCCGGAATCTCGAGATCCCGGGTTCAGCCCTTTCGGGCTGCCCCGGGATGACGGTCCACTGCGTGGACCGTCAGTTCAGCTTCTCGATCGCGACCGCGACGCCCTGGCCGACGCCGACGCACATGGTGGCGAGCGCTAGCTTGCCGCCGCGCTTCTCCATGCCGTGGACGGCGGTGAGCGCGAGGCGCGCGCCGCTCATGCCGAGGGGATGGCCGAGCGCGATGGCGCCGCCATGCGGATTGACGAAATCCGCATCGTCAGCGACGCCGAGCTGGCGCATGCAGGCGATGCCCTGCGAGGCGAAGGCCTCGTTGAGCTCGATCAGGTCGAAATCGCTGATCTTCTTGCCGAGCCGCTCCATCAGCTTGCGGGTCGCGGGCACGGGACCGATGCCCATGATGCGCGGCGGCACGCCGGCCGAGGCGAGGCCGAGGATGCGCGCACGGGGCGTCAGGCCGTGCTTCTTCACCGCGGCTTCGGATGCCAGGATCATGGCCGCGGCGCCGTCATTGACGCCGGAGGCGTTGCCGGCGGTGACCGTGCCGGGATTGCGCACGATCGGCTTCAGTTTTGCCAAACCTTCCAGCGTGGTCTCGGGACGCGGATGCTCGTCCTTGTCGACGGTTACAGGACCCGCCTTGCCGCCGGGAATGGTGATCGGAATGATTTCTTCCGCAAAATAGCCGGCCGCGATCGCCTTGCCTGCGCGCTGCTGCGAGCGGATGGCGAAGGCGTCCTGGTCGGCACGTGAGACCTGGAACTCCTCGGCGACGTTCTCGCCGGTCTCCGGCATGGCATCGACGCCGTACTGCGCCTTCAGCAGCGGATTGATGAAGCGCCAGCCGATGGTGGTGTCGAAGATCTCGGCCGAACGCGAGAAGGCTTCCTGCGCCTTGCCCATCACGAACGGCGCACGCGTCATGGATTCGACGCCGCCGGCAAT
Source organism: Bradyrhizobium sp. CCBAU 65884 (assembly GCF_028128835.1). Taxonomy (NCBI): domain Bacteria; kingdom Pseudomonadati; phylum Pseudomonadota; class Alphaproteobacteria; order Hyphomicrobiales; family Nitrobacteraceae; genus Bradyrhizobium; species Bradyrhizobium sp. CCBAU 65884. The sequence continues at coordinate 106,255 of NZ_LBJU01000127.1, forward strand.
GGCGAGCTCGATCTCGCCGGAGCGGATGGCGCGGCCGGCCGCACCGACCGCATCGAGGCCGGAGGCACAGAGCCGGTTGAGCGTCTGGCCGGGAACCGAATCCGGCAGGCCTGCGAGCAGGAGCGCCATGCGGGCGACGTTGCGGTTGTCCTCGCCGGCCTGGTTGGCGCAGCCGAAGAAGACTTCGTCCACCTGCGCCCAGTCGAGATTGGGGTGCTTGGCCATCAGCGCCTTGATCGGGGCAGCGGCCAGATCGTCGGCGCGCACCTTGGCGAGCGAGCCGCCGAAGCGGCCAATCGGGGTCCGCACGGCATCGCAGATAAAGACGTCACGCATCGTTGTTCTCCCTGAATGCCGCGGTTCGGCCAGAATTCTTCAATGACGCCGGAGTTTTAGGAGGGCGCCCGCAGCAGGTCAATTGACGGTTTCGCGGGTGGCGCATTCGACCGATGACCATGAAACTCAGTCGTCATTCCGGGGCGCGACGAAGTCGCGAGCTATGGTGCGCAATTGCGACCTGAGAATCCATAACCACGAGCCGGGGTTATGGATTCCGGGCCTGCGCCTGACGGCGCATCCCGGAATGACGACCGGAATGTGGCGCCCATATCCCGCCATGCGGACAGCGTGGAAAACCCGCCCTTCCAAGCCAAACCAATAGGACGCTCAGGCGAAATTTTGTAGGTTGCGCCGCCCATGACAGTACAACAGCCGATACCTGTGCCGCCCCCCGACGAAGCGCCCACCTCGCCAGCGGAAGCCATCGCGCGCGTGACGCCGATGATGGAACAGTACCTGGAGATCAAGGCGGCGCATCAGGGCCTACTGCTGTTCTACCGGATGGGTGACTTCTACGAGCTGTTCTTCGAGGACGCCGAGATCGCCTCCAGGACGCTCGGCATCGTGCTGACGAAGCGCGGCAAGCATCAGGGCGCCGACATCCCGATGTGCGGCGTTCCGGTCGAGCGCTCCGAGGACTATCTGCACCGCCTGATATCGGCCGGGCACCGCGTCGCGGTCTGCGAGCAGACCGAGGATCCCGCTGCCGCGAAGGCGCGTGGCAACAAGAGTGTGGTCCGCCGCGGCGTGGTGCGGCTGGTCACGCCGGGCACGCTGACCGAAGACACGCTGCTCGATGCCCGCGCCAACAATTATCTGCTCGCGATCGCGCGCGCCCGCTCCTCTGCCGGCGGCGACCGCTTCGGCCTCGCCTGGATCGACATCTCGACCGCCGAGTTCACCGTGATGGAATGCTCGGGCGGCGAGCTCGCCGCAACGCTGGCGCGCATCAACCCGAACGAGGCCATCGTCACCGACGCGCTCTATAACGACAACGAGCTCGGACAGACCTTGCGCGAGCTGCCGGCCGTGACACCGCTGACCCGCGACGTCTTCGACGGCGCCACCGCCGAGAAGCGCCTCTGCGACTACTTTGCCGTCGCGACCATGGACGGGCTGGCACAGCTCACACGGCTGGAGGCTACCGCAGCAGCAGCAGCCGTCACCTATGTCGACTGCACCCAGGTCGGCAAGCATCCGCCGCTGTCGCCGCCCGCGCGCGAAGCCTCGGGCGCAACGATGGCGATCGACCCGGCCACGCGCGCCAATCTGGAACTGACGCGAACGCTCGCCGGCGAACGCCGCGGCTCGCTGCTCGATGCGATCGACTGCACGGTGACCTCGGCGGGCTCGCGCCTGCTTGCCCAACGCCTGGCCGCGCCGCTGACGGACGCTCCCGCGATCGCGCGCCGGCTCGATGCGGTGAGCACCTTCGTCGCCGATTCGGCCGCGCGCGAAGACATCCGCAGCATCCTGCGCGGTGCGCCCGACATGTCGCGCGCACTGGCGCGTCTGTCGGTCGGACGCGGCGGCCCACGCGACCTCGCAGGCATCCGCGACGGCATCGTCGCCGCCGACCAGGTGCTGGCGCGGCTTGGCGAACTCGATCAGCCGCCGCAGGAGATCGCGGCGGTGATGGCGGCCTTGCAGCGACCGTCGCGCGAGCTCGCATCCGAATTCGCCAGCGCGCTCGACGAGCAGCTGCCGCTGATCAAGCGCGACGGCGGCTTCGTTCGACAGGGCTATGAGCCCGCGCTCGACGAAGCCCGAAACCTGCGCGATGCCTCGCGTCTCGTCGTCGCCTCGATGCAGGCGCGCTACGCCGACACGACGTCCGTGAAAGGCCTCAAGATCCGGCACAACAACGTGCTCGGCTATTTCGTCGAGGTCACCGCGCAGCACGGCGACAAACTGATGTCGGCGCCGCTGAACGCCACCTTCATCCATCGCCAGACGCTGGCGGGCCAAGTGCGCTTCACCACTTCGGAACTCGGCGAGATCGAAGCCAAGATCGCCAATGCCGGCGACCGCGCCCTCGGGCTCGAGCTCGAGATCTTCGAGCGGCTGTCAGCCAAGGCCATGGCGATCAGCGACGATCTGCGCGCCGCCGCCCACGCCTTCGCCTTGCTCGACGTCGCGACCTCGCTGGCAAAACTCGCGGTCGACGACAATTATGTGCGACCGGATGTGGACGACTCGTTCGGCTTTGCGATCGAGGCCGGCCGCCATCCCGTGGTGGAGCAGGCCCTGAAGCGCAATGGCGAGCCGTTCATCGCCAATGCCTGCGACCTCTCACCAAGCCCGGCGCAAAAGTCCGGTCAGCTCTGGCTGCTCACGGGCCCCAACATGGCCGGTAAATCGACCTTCCTGCGCCAGAACGCGCTGATTGCCCTTCTTGCCCAGATCGGCAGCTTCGTGCCGGCCACGCGGGCGCGGATCGGCATCATCGACCGGCTGTTCTCGCGCGTCGGCGCCGCCGACGATCTCGCCCGCGGCCGCTCCACCTTCATGGTGGAGATGGTCGAGACCGCGGCGATTCTGAACCAGGCCGGCGAGCGCTCGCTCGTGATCCTCGACGAGATCGGCCGCGGCACCGCGACCTTCGACGGTCTCTCGATCGCCTGGGCCGCGATCGAGCATCTGCACGAAAGCAATCGCTGCCGCACGCTATTCGCCACGCATTATCACGAACTGACCGCGCTCTCGGCCAAGCTGCCGCGGATGTTCAACGCCACGGTGCGGGTGAAGGAGTGGCAGGGCAATGTCGTATTCCTGCACGAGGTGCTGCCGGGCTCGGCCGACCGCTCCTACGGCATTCAGGTGGCCAAGCTCGCCGGCCTGCCGCCGGCCGTGATCACGCGCGCGAAGTCGGTGCTCTCCAAGCTGGAGGCGCAGGACCGCGGCCAGACCGCGCGCGCGCTGGTGGACGACCTGCCGCTATTCGCCGTGCCCTCGCGCGCGGCCGCCGAAGCCGCTCCGCCGAGCGAGGCGGACCTCTTGATGGAAGCCGTGAAGGCGCTGCATCCGGACGAGATGTCGCCACGCGAGGCGCTGGATGCGCTGTATGCCTTGAAGGCCAAGCTGCCGAAGCAGTGAAGGTGCAGTAGGGTGGGTTAGCCGAAGGCGTAACCCACCACGTCCGTCACCGCAGAAACTAAAGAGGTGGGTTACGCTGCGCTAACCCACCCTACGCTTCCGAGCGCTGAGCGCTACGCCCGCGCCGCGATCGCCGCGGCTTCCGCGGCGGCGCGCTGCATGCTGGTCGACATCTCGTTCGTCACCGTGCTCTGCTCCTCGACGGCAGCGGCGGTCGATGTCACGTATTCGCTGACATTGTTGATCGCCTGCTTGATCGAGCCGAGCGCGCTGACGACGTCGCCGGAGATGCCGTTGAGGCTGCCGATCTCCTGGCCGATCTTGTCGGTGGCCTGCTTGGCCTGATTGGCGAGGCTCTTCACTTCGGAGGCGACCACCGCAAAGCCGCGGCCGGCTTCGCCGGCCCGGGCGGATTCGATCGTGGCGTTCAGCGCCAAGAGGTTGATCTGGCCGGTGATGCTGTTGATCATCTCGACGATGCCGCTCATCGACTGCGCCGCCTCGGTGAGACGCTGGGCCTGCGCGTCGGCGGAGGCGACCTGATCCACCGCGCTCATCGCGGTCTCGCGTGACTTGGTCATGGCCTCCGAGATCTCCCGCACCGAAGCGTTCAGCTCCTCAGAGCCTGCTGCGACCGATTCCATCATGCCGCGGACGCGCTCGTTGCCCATGCGGACCAGCACCTGCCGCGTGGTGTCGGTGGCATATTTCACGACCTTGAACGGCTTGCCGTTGAGGTCGAGGATCGGGTTGTAGGAGGCCTGGATGTAGACCTCCTTGCCGCCCTTGCCGATGCGCTTGTATTCGGCCGCCTGGTACTGACCGCGGTTGAGCGCGGCCCAGAACTCGCGATAGGCGGCGCCGTCGCGCTCCGTGGGCTCGACGAACATGCTGTGGTGCTTGCCCTTGATCTCGGCCATCGAGTAGCCGAGCGCGCCGAGGAAGTTGGCGTTGGCGGCGATGATCGTGCCGTCCATGTTGAATTCGATCACGGCCTGGGCCTTGTCGATCGCCGATATCTGACCGGCAAGATCGGCGTTCTTCAGCTTGTCCGCGGTGATGTCGGTCGCGAACTTGACGACACCGTACGGCTTGCCGGTCTCGTCGAGCAGCGGATTGTAGGAAGCGAGAATCCAGACCTCGCGGCCACCCTTGCCGATACGCTTGAACTCCCCGGCCTGGTAGTCGCCGCGGTTGAGTGCGGCCCAGAACTCGCGATAGGCCGTGCCGTTGCGGTCGGCCTCGGCCACGAACAGGCTATGATGCTTGCCCTCGATCTCGGCCAACGAATAGCCGAGTGTCTTGCAGAAATTCTCGTTGGCGGTGACGATGGTGCCGTCGAGCTTAAATTCGATGACGGCCTGGGCACGGCTGATGGCGGCGATCTTCGACGCATCCGTCATGCTCCGCATCTTCTTCGCGGTGATGTCGGTCGCGATCTTGGCGACCATCACCGCCTTACCATTGCCGTCGAGCACCGGATTGTAGGCTGCTTCGATCCAGACTTCGCGGCCGCCCTTCGCGATCCGCTTGAACTCGCGGGCCTGACACTCGCCACGGTTCAACGCAGCCCAGAACGCCTTGTACTCGGCGCTGTCGCGCTGGTCGGCCGGCAAGAACATGGAATGATGCTTGCCCTGGATCTCGTCAAGCCGATAGCCGAGGGCGTCGAGAAAGTTCTTGTTGGCCGTGAGAATCGTGCCATCCAGATTGAATTCGATCATGGCCTGGGAGCGGCCGATCGCATCGAGCCGTGCTTGTGCGTCAATCTGGGACTTGCGACCGAACATCAAAGAATCTCCATCTCGAAATTACGTAGACAGCTCGTAGGGGAAGTGACCGTCGCGGCGAAACAGCCGTACTCAAATAACAATTCCCGCGAGTCCCTGCACTCGGATGCAGCTCGGACGAGTTCGCGCCGATGACAGCGGAGCGGGTATGCAGGATCATTCCTACGGTAAAAGCTCGAACAAAGTTCTAATAGAAGTATCGGAAAGCGGCGGGAGCGGGAATGACCGCTACCCACGTCGCGATCAGTCCCGACCGGCGGCACCATTTGAAATGACGCATCTCATTCAATAGCTTGTGAAGATGTCGCGTTGCCCTCGAGCACGAGATCGACATGCCGGACACGACTTTCCGCGACACGGCGTCGCGCGTGTCCGTAGTCTCACGGCCCTTGCCGCGCGTTGCGCATCGCACGTCGGCCGATTCCCCACAGCGTCAGATTCCAGGCGACGCAGGTGCCAAGCGCGAGACACAGACCGACGGCCGAGCCGAACGACACCACTGCAACGTGCAGGACGGCGATTGCGGTGCCGAATCCGAGCAGGCCCCAGGCGGAGTTGGCGAGCACGGCCGCGGTTGGCGGGCCGCCGATGCGCGGATGCAGGATCACCATGATGCTGGAGAACACCACGGGATACAGCGCGATGATGCCGCTGATGCGGGGGCCCACCCAGCCCGAGGTCGAGACCACGATGGCGACCAGGGTCGCGACCAGTGCAGCCCGCATCGGCACGTCGTACCAGCGACGCGTGACCAGCGGCATCTTCACATGGCGATAGCCCGCCAGCAGCGGAATGCAGATGCCGAAGGCGATCAGATTGGCGGCGAGCCCGGCGGCGAGCGACCAGTCGAACTGGCGGATGATCGAGGCAAGCACGATCCAGACGGCAACCGCACTTCCACAACTCGCCGCAAGACCATGCCGCTGCGCCAGCACGACATAAATGAGGCACATGAAGATCGTCGCAGCATTGATCGGAAGGCTCGCCAGCGAGCCCTGCGCGATGAAGGCGGCATCGTGGTCGAGCGCGAGGAAGACGTAGGAGGGACCGGCCGAGATCGGCAGGGTCGCGACCAGCGCACCGATCACTGGACCCGCGCGCTCGGTGATGATCGAGGCCGTCACGACGAACGCCGCCGCGATCGCCATGCGCAGGAGAAGAAAGAGGAGGAAGTGGAGATCGGGGGACATTCTGTCTGTCATTCCGGGGCGCGCGAAGCGCAAGCCCGGAATCCATAGCCACAGGCCGTACTGGTTTGAGAGCTGGAGCAACGACCGTGCGAAATCACGACGGCCTGGGGTTATGGGTTCCCGCCTCCGCGGGAACGACACCATCCGTGGAGTAGCGGCTTTCGCCCCTCACATCCGCTGCATCGACACCGAAACCTTCGGGCCGTTCTTGATGGTCTGGTAGACCACGCAATAGCGCTCGGTCAGCTTGAGCAGGAGGTCTAGCTTGTCCTGCGGCGCCGATGTGTCGACCTCGAAGCGCAGACGGATCTCGGCGAAGCCGACCGGGGTCTCCTTGTCGACGCCGAGCGTGCCGCGGAAATCGAGATCACCCTCGGCATAGACGTTGCCGGTCTTGAGCGGCACCTCGATCGCAGTCGCGACCGACTTCAACGTGACCCCGGCACAGGCGACGAGCGCCTCAAGCAACATGTCCCCGGAGCAAAGCTCGAGGCCGGAACCGCCGGTCGCCGGATGCAGGCCGGCAAGCGCGATGGCGCGGCCGGTCTCGACCTTGCAGGCGATGCCTTCGCTGTCGGTGGAGCCCTTGGCCTTCAGCGTGATCAGCGCGGTCTTGGGATCGGTCTTGTAGCGCTCCTTGATCGGAGCCTGCATCTGGCGCAGCTCTGCAGCGTCCATTTTCGTTCTCTCCCGGAAAATTGCCCCTCGATGTACCGGTTCAGAGCGAAATTGTCACCACCACATGGCCTGACCGGGACCCTGGGTTGCGTCACGGTCGGGCACATTGCGGTCGAGCGAACGGTCGAGTGACGTCAGCACACTTCGCTTGAAATTCTCGAACAGCGACGAATTGCGGTCGCGTGGGCGGCCGAGATTGATCTCGATCTGGTCGAACAACCGGCCCGGCCGCGGCCGCATCACCAGCACGCGGTCGGCCAGCACCACGGCCTCGTCGACGTCGTGTGTGACGAGGATGAGCGTCGGCCGCGTGTCCGCCCAGAGGTCGAGCAGATGATCCTGGAGATCCCTGCGGGTGAAAGCATCGAGCGCGGAGAACGGCTCGTCCAGCAGCAGCACCTCCGGCTGCGGCACCAGCGCGCGTGCGATCGCAACCCGCTGCGCCTGTCCGCCGGAGAGCTCGCGCGGCCAAGCCTGCGCCTTTTCCGCCAGCCCGACGCGTTCGAGCGCACGCGCGACCTTCTCGCGCCGCTGCGCCGCGGACAAATCGGCAAGGCCGAAGCCGATATTGTCGGCGACGCTGAGCCAGGGCAGCAGCCGCGGCTCCTGGAAGATGATGCCGATCTTGGCATGCGGCGAGACGATCGCCTCATTGTCGAGCGTCACCGTGCCAGCGCTGGCGCGATCGAGGCCGGCGATGGCGCGCAGCAGCGTGGACTTGCCACATCCGGAGCCGCCGATGATGGCGATGATCTCGCCCAGCCTGATTTCGGCGGAGAAGCGCGAAAGCGCCTGTACGCCGTTGGGATAGGTCTTGCTGACCCGGTCGAGCGCCAGCATTGCCTCAAGCTCCCTTCGCGCGCCCGAAGGCATCCTGCCAGCGCAGGAAAGGTGCGGCCGCAACCTCGATCAGCCAATCGGTGAGCTTTCCCAGGATGGCGAAGATCACGATGGCGGCGAGGATCTGCGCGGGCTTGCCGAGCTGCTGGCCGTCGAGCAGGAGATAGCCGAGCCCTTCGGAGGCACCGATCAGCTCGGCCGCGACCACGAACATCCAGCCGAGGCCGAGACCGACGCGCAGGGAAACCACATAGGCCGGCAGCACCGCCGGCAGCAGGATGCGGCGGATCATGGCGAAGCCCGAGAGGCGAAAGGTCCGGCCGACCTCCACGATCTTGCGATCCACCGAGAGGATCGCGCCCATCACGCCGAGATAGACTGGAAAGAACACCCCGACCGCGATCAGCGCGACCTTCGAGGTCTCGAAGATACCGAGCCAGAGGATAAACAGCGGCACCCAGGCGAGCGACGGAATCGCGCGCAGCGCCTGCACGGTCGGATCGAGCAGCCGGCGCGCCAGCGACCAGTAGCCGGAGACGGCCCCCAGCAACGTGCCTGCGATCACACCGAAGGCGAAGCCGAGCCCGACGCGCCACAGCGTTGCGGTGATGTGGCGGACCAGCTCGCCGGAGCGGGCGAGCTCGGCGAGGGTGGCAAAAACGCGCGAAGGCGGCGGCACCAGCCGTCCGTTCGACCAGCCGAGCCACACCACGAGCTCCCAGCCGAGCGCAAGCGCGACCGGCAGCAGCAGCCCCAGCACCGGCCGTGCATAACGCGCGGCGCGCGAGGGCGCAGCAGCGCTCTCGGCCGGTTCCGAAGTCTGTTGCAAGGCTGGCGCGTCGGAGATCATGGCCGGTAGGAAGCGCGTCTTGTGTGGGATTGCAAGGGCGCGCGGCAATCTCGATTGTCGCCCCGGACAAGCGAAGCGCAGATCCGGGGTCCATAACCACAGGAAGGCATGGTTACGGGGACTCGGAGTGGCCGCCTGCGCGCGGCAGCCACTCCCCGTGGTTATGGGTCCCGGGCTCGCTTCGCGCCCCGGGACGACGGCGGGGTGTGGTGCGCGCTTGCCTCTTCCCTGCCGATCAGTTCGTCGGCAGCGGGACCTGGTCGTCGATCAGGGCGTCGAGCGTCGCCTTCACGTCGACCTTTGCATCGACGACGCCCGCCTGCTGCAAAGCGAGGCCGGCGGCGAGGATCGACTCGCGCTGGGCTGCGCCGATGCGGCTGTGGGTGAGCTCGGTGCGCTCCTTGAGCTGCTTGTCGACGACGGCCTCGGGGAGTTTTGTGACCGCGATGAAGGTCTTCTTCAGCTCGTCGTAATTGGCCAGCGAATATTTGCGCGCCTCCTCATACACCGCGAGGACGCGGCGGGCAGCGTCGGGATGGTCCTTCAAAAACTGCTCGCGCACATTGAGGATGCCCCAAGTGTTGGCGTCGGCCTTGCGGTAGAACAGCTTTGCGCCCTCCTCGACCTCGGCCTGCGCCATCATCGGATCGAGGCCGGCCCAGGCATCGACGTCGCCGCGGATCAGTGCGGTCTTGCCGTCGGCATGCTGGAGCAGCACCGGGGTGATGTCCTTTTCGGTGAGGCCCGCCCCTAACAGCGCGCGCACCAGGAAGATGTGCGGATCGGTGCCGCGCGTCACCGCGACGCGCTTGCCCTTGAGGTCTGCGACGCCGGCAATCTTGGAATCCTTTGATGTCACCAGCGCCGTCCACTCAGGGCGCGAATAGACATAGATCGACTTGATCGGGTTGCCGTTGATGCGGGCGACCAGCGCCGCCGAACCCGCGGTCGAGCCGAAATCGATCGAGCCGGCATTGAGGAATTCGAGCGCCTTGTTGGAGCCGGCCGACTGCACCCAGGTGACGGTGATGCCGTCCTTGGCGAACTCCTTCTCCAGGAGCCCCTTCTGCTTCAGAACCATCGACACCGGATTGTAAGTCGCCCAGTCGATGCGGATTTCCTTGAGCGGATCGGCCGCCTTGGCCGCGGGGGTCATTGCGAGCGCAACAGCTCCCGCCAGCAGAATGCGTCGTGTAATTCCGGTCATACCCAGCCTCCTCCAAAACTTCATTGTTTTTCAATGAGTTATATCTAGAGGTCAACGAGAAAATCCGCCCCTTGAAAGCGCGCCGGCCGAGAACAGATTTGCCCAAAGCCGCAGCTTTCCAGCATGGAACGACTATTGCCAGAGAATGGCGGGTGACAGCGCCTGTCACCTCTTATATCCGGTGAGACATGGACAGCGTCGCGACTGAGCACAAGGCCGAGGTGGACGATCGTTTCGACACTGCGCGGATCACCGCCGCGGTCGATGCGCTTGCCGAAAAGCACCAGGGGCGCGAGGACGCGTTCCGCACGGCCATGGCGCAATTGCTCAAGGCCGAGCTGATCGCGGCACGCGCCGCGGCACAGGAAATCCTCCTGAAGGACCGCCACGGGAGGCGCTGCGCCGAGCGGCTGTGTCACGTGCAGGACGAGATCATCCGCATCCTGTATTCGGCCGCGACCCGCCATCTCTACCGCTCGCCGATCCCGAGCGGCGCCGAGCGCATGGCGGTGGTCGCGACCGGCGGCTACGGCCGCGGCCTGATGGCGCCCGAATCCGACATCGATCTGTTGTTCATCCTGCCCTACAAGCAGACCGCCTGGGGCGAGCAGGTCGCCGAAGCCATTCTCTATTGCCTCTGGGACATGGGGCTGAAGGTCGGCCACGCCACGCGATCGGTGGACGAGTCGATCCGGCAGGCGCGCGGCGACATGACCATCCGCACCGCGATCCTGGAAACGCGCTTCCTCACCGGCGACAAGCCGCTCTATGAGGAGCTGGTCGAGCGCTTCGACAAGGAAGTCGTGCAGGGCACCGCGTCCGAATTCGTCACCGCCAAGCTCGCCGAGCGCGAGGAGCGCCATCGCCGCGGCGGTCAGTCGCGCTACCTGGTCGAGCCCAACGTCAAGGACGGCAAGGGCGCACTTCGCGACCTGCACACGCTGTTCTGGATCGCCAAATACGTCTACCGCGTCCGCGACACCGGCGAGCTGGTCGAGCGCGGCGTGTTCGATGCGCAGGAATACCGCAGCTTCCGCCGCTGCGCCGATTTCCTCTGGTCGGTGCGTTGCAATCTGCACTTCTACTCCGGCCGCGCCGAGGAGCGTCTCTCCTTCGACCTCCAGCGCGAGATCGCGGTGCGGCTCGGCTACACCTCGCATCCCGGCATGCAGGATGTCGAGCGCTTCATGAAGCACTACTTCCTGGTCGCCAAGGAAGTCGGCAACCTCACCGCCATCCTCTGCGCCAAGCTCGAGGACCAGCAGGCCAAGCCCGCGCCGGTCTTGAGCCGGATGATGGCGCGGCTGCGGCCGACCGCGGCGAAGCGGCGCGTCCCCGACAGCGACGACTTCATCGTCGACAACAACCGTATCAACGTCGCCGCGCCCGACGTGTTCAAGCACGATCCGGTCAATCTGATCCGGATCTTCCGTCTCGCGCAGAAGAACAACCTCGCCTTCCATCCGGATGCGATGCGCGACGTGACGCGGTCGCTCGGCCTGATCAACGCGCAGATGCGCGAGAATCCCGAGGCCAACCGGCTGTTCATGGAGATCCTGACCTCCGACAACGCCGAGATCGTGCTGCGGCGGATGAACGAGACCGGCGTGCTCGGCCAGTTCATCCGTGCCTTCGGCAAGATCGTCTCGATGATGCAGTTCAACATGTATCATCACTACACCGTCGACGAGCACCTGATCCGCTGCATCGGCTTCCTCCAGGACATCGAGCGCGGTGGCATCGAGGAGTTCACCCTCGCCAGCGACCTGATGCGCAAATCCCGGCCCGAGCACCGGTCGGTGATCTACATCGCAACACTGCTGCACGACGTCGCCAAGGGCCGGCCGGAGGACCACTCGATCGCCGGCGCCAAGGTAGCGCGGCGGCTGTGTCCGCGGCTAGGGTTCAGCCCGGCCGACACCGAGCTCATCGCCTGGCTGATCGAGGAGCATCTGACGATGTCCACGGTCGCGCAGTCGCGCGACCTCTCCGACCGCAAGACCATCGAGAATTTCGCCGCCGTGGTGCAGTCGGTCGAGCAGATGAAGCTGCTGACGATCCTGACCACCGCCGACATCCGCGGCGTCGGTCCCGGCGTGTGGAACGGCTGGAAGGCGCAGCTCTTGCGTTCACTGTATTACGAGACCGAGCCGGTGCTGACCGGCGGCTTCTCGGAAGTCGACCGAGGCAAGCGCCTCACCGCCGCCTACGCCGAATTCCGAAATGCCTTCGCCGAATGGCCGGCGGAGGAACTCGATGCCTATATCGGCCGGCACTATCCGGCCTACTGGCTCAAGGTCGAACTGCCGCGAAAAATTCGGCACGCCCGCTTCGTTCGCTCCAGCGAACAGGCCGGCCACAAGCTCGCGATCAATGTCGGTTTCGACGAGGTGCGCGGCGTCACCGAGCTGACGATCTTCGCGGCAGACCATCCCTGGCTGCTGTCGATCATCGCCGGCGCCTGCGCTTCGGCCGGCGCCAACATCGTCGACGCCCAGATCTACACCACGACCGACGGCCGCGCGCTCGATACCATCTCGATCTCTCGGGAATACGACCGCGACGAGGACGAGGGACGGCGCGCCACCCGCATCGGCGAGATGATCGAGGACGTGCTGGAAGGCAAGCTGCGCCTGCCCGAAGTGGTGGCGCGGCGCACCGTACGCAGCAAGGCGCGGCCCTTCGTGATCGAGCCTGAGGTGACCATCAACAACCAATGGTCCGACCGCTACACCGTGATCGAGGTGTCCGGCCTCGACCGGCCCGGCCTGCTCTACGAGCTGACCACCGCGATCTCGAAGCTCAACCTCAACATCGCCTCAGCCCATGTCGCGACCTTCGGCGAGCGCGCCCGCGACGTGTTCTACGTCACCGACCTCCTGGGCGCGCAGATCAGCGCGCCGACCCGGCAGGCCGCGATCAAGAGCGCGCTGACCCATGTGATGGCCGGCGACAAGGCGGTCCAGCCGGCGGCGTGAAGAGCGTTCGCGCACCTCCGCTCTCTTTCATTCCGGGGCGCCGCGCAGCGGCGAGCCCGGAATCCATCGAGCCACCGGTGACGCGGAGAAATGGATTCCGGGCTCGCGCTTCGCGCGCCCCGGAATGACAGGTGACTAAACCTCCACCCCTTCATGCCGCAGCAGCCAGCGTTTGCGCGCGAGCCCGCCGCCGTATTTCACCAGCGAGCCATCGGCGCCGATCAGCCGATGGCAGGGCAGCACCACGCTGATCGGATTGGAGCCGTTGGCGTGGCCGACGGCTCTAATGGCTTTTGGCAAATCGATCCTAGCGGCCAGCGCGCCGTAGCTCATCGTGGTGCCGGCGGGGATGTGAGCCAGCGCGTTCCAGACCTTCTGCTGGAACGGCGTGCCGGCGATACGCCATGCGATGGCCGAGAGCTGACTGAGATCGCCTTCGAAGTAACCGGACAGCGCCGTCCGCATGGATGCAGGCGCAGGCCGATCACTGAGATCGACTGCACCGTAGTGCAAGCGTAAGAGCTCGCGCATGCGATGCTCATAGTCTTCCCAGTCCAGTGCGCGTAGCGCACCCTCGGCATCGGTGACGAGCAAAGCAATCCCGATCGGCGTCGTCAGGCGATCGAGGCCGAAGCTTGCAGACGGTTTGGTTGATCGCCCGGGCATGGTGGCACCATTGCATCAGAAACATGCATCGCGTTTGACATGCCGGCCGTGCTATCGTCCACCCGAAAGCTGACGCTGGGGGAGCTCAACTTGATCCTGATCGTCAATATCCTGGTGGCGCTGGTCGCCGCACTGCACGTCTTCTTCCTGATCCTGGAGATGTTCCTCTGGGACAAGCCGCAGGGCTTGAAGGTGTTTCGCAACACGCCGGAGAAGGCCGAGATCACGAAGGTGCTGGCCGCCAATCAGGGCCTCTATAACGGCTTCCTCGCCGCCGGCCTGATCTGGGGTCTCGTCCACGGCAACCCGGCCTTCGCATTCCAGATCAAGGCGTTCTTCCTGCTTTGCGTGATCGTGGCCGGCGCCTATGGCGCTGCGACCGTCAGCAGCCGCATCCTGATGGTGCAGGCCCTTCCGGCGGCGGTCGCGCTGGTTGCGTTGTTCCTGACCTGAGGCGCCTGACCCGGGACTCCCTGGCCTGAGACGCTACGGCGCAGCGCTGCGATCCTTGCGCGGCGGCGAAGCTTCCTCCACAATCTTCGGCAGCGATGGCGACCGTTGCAATCAACGAGAAAAGACCATCGGCCGAAAATTCCGTCAGGAGGAACAACCAATATGACCAATCGCAGAGCTTTCTTAGCTGCCACGACAGCGCTCGCCTTCGCGTTCTCCGCGAACCAGGCCTTCGTAAGCCAAGCCTTCGCCCAGAAGAAATACGACACGGGGGCGACCGACACCGAGATCAAGATCGGCCAGACCGTGCCGTTCTCCGGCGCCTACTCGGTCTACGCCAATATCGGCAAGACCCAGGCCGCCTACTTCAAGATGATCAACGATCAGGGCGGCATCAACGGCCGCAAGATCAATCTGATCCAGTATGACGACGCCTATTCGCCGCCGAAGACGGTGGAGCAGGTGCGCAAGCTCGTCGAGGGCGACGAGGTGCTGTTCACCTTCCAGCTCATCGGCACCGCCGCCAACGCCGCCGTGCAAAAATATCTCAACGGCAAGAAGGTGCCGCAGTTGCTGGCCTCGACCGGCGCGGCCCGCTTCAACGATCCCCAGAACTATCCCTGGACCATCGCCTACAATCCCAACTACGTGTCCGAGGGACGCATCTACGCCAAATACATTCTCAAGGAGCATCCGAACGCCAAGATCGGCGTGCTCTACCAGAACGACGACATGGGCCGCGACTATCTTGCGGGCCTCAAGAGCGGCCTCGGCGACAAGGCCGCCAGCATGATCGTCGGCGAGGTCTCCTACGAGGTCACCGACCCGACGGTCGATTCCCAGGTGGTCAAGCTGAAGTCGATGGGCGTCGACGTGTTCTTCGATGCCTCGACGCCGAAATTCGCGGCACAGGCGATCAAGAAGCTCGCCGACCTCGGCTGGACGCCGGTGCACATCCTCGACATCAATGCGAGCCCGATCTCGGCGACGCTGAAGCCGGCCGGCCTCGACATCTCCAAGGGCATCATCTCGACCCAGTACGGCAAGGAGCCCAGCGATCCCCAGTGGAAGGACGATCCCGGCGTGAAGGCCTTCTTCGCCTTCATGGACAAGTATTTCCCGGAAGGCGACAAGCTCAACACCGTCAACACCTACGCCTATTCGGTGGCGGAGCTGCTGGTGCAGGTCCTGAAGCAATGCGGCGACGATCTGACGCGTGAGAACATCATGAAGCAGGTCGCCAACATCAAGGACTTCACGCCGAGCTTCGCGCTGCCCGGCATCAAGATCAACACCGGACCGAACGACTTCCGCGTCAACAAGCAGATGCAGATGATGAAGTTCAACGGCGAACGCTGGGAGCTGTTCGGACCGATCATCGAGGACACGGGACCGTCGGGCTAGTCCCGATCTCGTAAGGTGGGTTACGCCCAGCGGACTGCGCTTCGCGCAGTCCGCAAGGCTATCCCACCCTACGAACGCCCACCTTGCGTCGCAACAATCGTTCCTCCACACTTGCCCTCAGCGATGGCATCGGACGCGTCCTGCGGCCGGCAGATCATCGGCAAAAACAAACTGAGGGAATTGCGAATGAGGAATGGAAAGCTGCATCTGGCCACGGCGCTTGCTCTGGCGCTGTCGATTTCAGCGGCCAATGCCCAGAAGAAATATGATCCGGGCGCCAGCGACACCGAGATCAAGGTCGGACAGACCATGCCGTTCTCGGGGCCGGCGTCGGCCTATTCGTCGATCGGCAAGACGCAGGCCGCCTATTTCAAGATGATCAACGACCAGGGCGGCGTGAACGGCCGCAAGATCAATTTGATCCAGTATGACGACGCCTATTCGCCACCGAAAGCCGTGGAGCAGATCCGCAAGCTGGTCGAGAGCGACGAGGTGTTGCTGACCTTCCAGATCATCGGCACGCCCGTGAACGCGGCCGTGCAGAAATATCTCAACGCCAAGAAGGTGCCGCAGCTGTTCGCGGCGACCGGGGCCTCGAGGTTCACTGATCCCAAGAACTTTCCGTGGACCATGGGCTTCAATCCCAATTACTTCGTCGAGGGCCGCATCTACGGCCAGTACATTCTGAAGGAGCATCCGAACGCCAAGGTGGGCGTGCTCTATCAGAACGACGACCTCGGCAAGGACTATCTGAACGGCATCAAGGCCGGCCTCGGTGACAAGGCCGCCAAGATGATCGTGACGGAAGCCTCCTACGAGGTGTCCGATCCCACCGTCGATTCGCAGGTCCTCAAGATCAAGGATGCCGGCGCCGACCTGTTCTTCAGTGCGACGACGCCGAAGCAGGCCGCGCAGGCCATCAAGAAGATCGCCGAAATGGGCTGGCATCCGGTCCAGATCGTCGACATCAACGCCACCTCGGTCGGCGCGGTGCTGAAACCCGCAGGCCTTGACGCCGCCAAGGGTCTGATCAGCGTCAACTACGGTAAGGAACCGCTCGATCCGACCTGGAAGGATGACCCCGGCATGAAGAAGTATTTCGACTTCATGGCGAAGTACTATCCGGATGGCGACAAGGATTCGAACTTCAACACCTACGGCTACAGCACCGCGCAGCTGCTGGTGCACGTGCTGCAGCAGTGCGGCGACAACCTGACGCGCGAGAACGTCATGAAGCAGGCGGCGTCACTGAAGGACGTCGCCAGCGACACTGCGCTGCCCGGCATCAAGGCCAACACGTCGCCTACCGACTACCGCGTCAACAAGCAGCTTCAGATGATGAAGTTCAACGGCGAGCGCTGGGAGCTGTTCGGCCCGATCCTGGAGGACGCGGGCCCGGCGGGTTAGGAAGAATTCTGAAATGCAATCGGCGGCCTGCGGGCCGCCGATCTTTTGGAGCGATCCCCGTCACCCCTTAGGAGGTGGCCGCTTCTTCAGCGGCCCTCGATGGGCGACGGCCCGCTGGTGGCCGCACATCCTTCGAGGCTCCCGGCGCGATGCTTTGCATCGCGCCACTCGCACTCAGGATGACGGAGGGAGATCACCGATTTGGCGGCCTACTCCGGTATCTCTCCAAAATTCTTCCCGATCCGCAGCACGGCGTGCCGGATCAGCCGTGAGTCCTCGACGGCGGCCTGGCGGTGCTTCACAGCCTCGCGGTAGACGGGATCGCGGATCATCTCGACGAAGGCTCCGACATCAGGATATTCGGCGATGAAGCAATGGTCCCAGCGCTCCTCCTGCGGACCGATCAGCATCAGCTCGAACTTGCCCTGCCAGATGATGCGGCCGCCGAGGCGTTCGAACACCGGGCCGCTCTCGCGGCCATAGGCCGCGTAGGCTTCGGCGCCGCTCGCCTTGCGGCCGTCCGGGTAGGCCGCCTCCTTGCGCAGGCGCACCAGGTTGAGCATGTGGATCGGACCCGGGCGGTCATTGTCCCGGAATTGCGCGAAGATCTCCTTGGTCGGATCGATATGGCCCATTTGGGTTTCCTCTGCGTGTTTCCTCGTGTTTTATGCCGGCGATCCTAGCTCCGTCATCCAATCAGCGGAACTGCGGCGGGGGAATGCCGCACCTCCTAATCGCGCGTTAAGGTCTGGGTAACCGGGCCTTAAACAGCGACCGCTAGCGTGCGGCGGGGCGGGCTGACCGGGCGTTTTTGCGTATGGCGTGGGGAAAGAAAAAGGGTGGGCGGAAGGAGCCGCTGTTCGGCTTGCCCGCGGCGCTCGCCGATCTGCGCCTGACCGCGGCGGATCGCATTCCTGGCGGCGACGACAAGCCGAAGAAATCGATGAAATCATCCGCCAAGCGCAAGGGCGAGGATTCCGGCGACGAGCCGCCGCGCGAGCGGAAGGCGCCAGCCAGCCGCAGCGGCGCCAAGCGGCGCACTAAGTCACGTATTGGCGCCAGCATCGGCCGCCTGGTCTATTGGGGCGCGGTGCTCGGCCTGTGGGGCGCGATCGCTGTGATCGGCGTCGTGATCTATGTCGGCGCCCATCTGCCGCCGATCCAGTCGCTGGAGATTCCCAAGCGGCCGCCAACGATCCAGATCGTCGGCATCGACGGCAGCATGCTGGCGCAACGCGGCGAGATGGCCGGCGCCAATGTCTCGCTGAAGGATTTGCCGCCGTATTTGCCGAAGGCTTTCATCGCCATCGAGGACCGCCGCTTCTACTCGCATTTCGGCATCGACCCGATCGGCATCCTGCGCGCCCTCGTCACCAACGTCATGCATCGCGGCGTCTCGCAGGGCGGCTCGACGCTGACGCAGCAGCTCGCCAAGAACCTGTTCCTGACCCAGGAGCGCACCATGCAGCGCAAGCTGCAGGAGGTGGAGCTCGCGATCTGGCTCGAGCGCAAGCACTCCAAGAACGAGATCCTGGAGCTCTATCTCAACCGCGTCTATTTCGGCTCGGGCGCCTATGGCGTCGAGGCCGCCGCGCAGAAATATTTCGGCAAGTCGGCGAAGAACGTCACGGTCGCCGAGGCCGCAATGCTGGCCGGGCTCGTCAAATCGCCCTCGCGCCTCGCGCCGAACCGCAACCCCGAAGGCGCTGAGGCGCGCGCGCAAATCGTGCTTGCGGCGATGGCGGACGCAAAGTTCATCACGGATGCGCAGGCGCAGGCCTCGATCGGCCATCCCTCCTACAATGTGAAACCGGTCGGCGCCGGCACGGTCAATTACGTTGCCGACTGGATCGGCGAGGTGCTGGACGATCTGGTCGGCCAGATCGACGAGAGCATCAAGGTCGAGACCACGATCGATCCAAAGCTGCAGAGCGTGGCGGAAGCCGCCATCATCGACGAGCTCGCGGCCAAGAGCGTGAAGTTCAATGTCAGCCAGGGCGCGCTGGTGGCGATGACACCTGATGGCGCGGTGCGCGCCATGGTGGGCGGGCGGAACTATTCCGAGAGCCAGTACAACCGCGCTGTGACCGCCAGACGCCAGCCGGGCTCCTCGTTCAAGCCGTTCGTGTACCTGACCGCGCTCGAGCAGGGCCTGACGCCTGATACGATGCGACAGGACGCGCCGATCGAGGTCAAGGGCTGGCGACCTGAGAACTACACCCATGAATATTTCGGCGCGGTGACGCTGACGCAGGCGCTGGCGATGTCGCTCAATACCGTCGCCATCCGTCTCGGCCTCGAGGTCGGACCGAAGAACGTGGTGCGCACCGCGCACCGGCTCGGCATCTCCTCCAAGCTCGAGCCAAACGCCTCGATCGCGCTCGGCACCTCCGAAGTCTCGGTGGTCGAGCTGGTCGGCGCCTATGCGCCCTTCGCCAATGGCGGTCTCGCGGTGGCACCGCATGTCGTCACGCGGATCAAGACGCTGGGCGGCAAGCTGCTCTACATGCGCCAGCCTGAGGAGCGCAATCAGGTCATCGACCCCCGCTATGTCGGGATGATGAACGCGATGATGCGCGAGACGCTGATATCAGGCACCGCCAAGAAGGCCGAGATCCCCGGCTGGCCCGCGGCCGGCAAGACCGGCACCAGCCAGGATTACCGCGACGCCTGGTTCATCGGCTACACCGCGAGCCTCGTCACGGGTGTCTGGCTCGGCAATGACGACAACTCGCCGACCAAGAAGGCGACCGGCGGCGGCCTGCCGGTGGAAGTGTGGTCGCGCTTCATGAAGGCGGCGCACGAAGGCGTGCCGGTCGCGGCATTGCCAAGCACACAAGGTGGCTGGGGCCTGTCGAACCTCGCGCAGGCGGCCTCGCAGGTGTCGCCGCCGACAGCGGCGGCGCCCGGGCCGGCACCCGCAAGCAATGGCGGCTATCGTCCACCGCCGACGCGCGCCAATGCGCGGCCGGAAGCGGCGGCGGGGCTCGACGGCTGGCTGATGGACCGGCTGTTCGGCGGAAACCGATAGGCTCGGGCTGAGGTCTCCATGACCTCAAAACAAAAACTGCGAAAACAACCCCATGCACAGTAGCCGAAGATAACGAAATCAACGGCTTGCGGAGGCAGCCCAGACGCCTGAAGCACGTGCTTGGAAATCAGCGGCATCGCTTCGGCAAGTCCTGCCCAGCGCGGCAAAATTCGCCGCGCCACCGGAACTCGTCTAAAGCAAAAACTCCAATCCCTTCAAGCTCCCGTCAGCGGCCCGGGATTTGCTCTCATAAGTTGAGCGAGTGTCTGGGAGCGTTCCATGATTTCAAATCTATCCAGCGCGGCGCTGCCGCATCTGCGGCCCGCATCAGCATCCACTTCAAATGCGACGTCGGGTCTTCAGGCGGTGGCACCGGATGCGACCGACGCGGCAACCAGCGGCTTCCGGATCGACCTCTCGCAGGTCAAGCCGCTGTCAGGCGCCAAGGTCATATCGGCCGCGGATGATCCCGTCCTGCATGACCTCATGGCAACGCATTGGCTGATCGCGCACGAGACGAATGCACCTCAGTCGGTCGTCGCGGACAATGCGCCGGAGAATACCTACGCGCAGGTGAAAGTGGACGGCAAGGTGGTGGCCACGCTGTACAACGGCGGATCCTCGGCCATGACCAACCTGGCGGGCGCGAAGATCGGCAAGCTGGAAGATCCTCCCGGCATGAGCGGACCTGGCGCAGTGGCGCGCCGACAATTACGCCAGGCTGCTTGGCGGCACCGTCGAAAAGGCGCCTACCGCGATCACGCAATCGCAATGGACACCGCGTGAAAGCAGTTCCACGACCTACAGCCGCGAGCAACTCGACGCTGCGTTCCAGGCGATGCTGGCCGAGGGCCAGAAGGCCAGCGCGCAGCAGCAGTCGGCCTATCTGGCGTCAGGCGCGCAAGCGGGGACGAGTGCGGATTTCAGTGCGTGAGCGGAGTCTGAAGCCGGCTCATTCTCAACTGTCATTCCCCGCGAAGGCGGGGAATCCAGTATTCCAGAGACATCGAGATTCATAACGACTGCCGCGGCTTACTGGGTCGCCCGGTCGAGCCGGGCGACGACAGCGACGGTTAGGCGACAGCGCCCCTAATCCTCGACCCCATACCGGTGCAGATCGTTGCCGTAGGTGTCGAGCCACTTCTTGGCGCGCTCCATCGACGGGCAGACTTTTCCGCACACGCGCCAGAACCGCGCCGAGTGGTTCATCTCGACGAGATGGGCGACCTCGTGCGCGGCGAGGTAGTCGAGCACGAAGGGCGGCGCGAGGATCAGGCGCCAGGAGAACGACAGCGAGCCGGCCGAGGTGCAGGAACCCCAGCGGCTGGACTGATCGCGGATCGACAGGCGCTTGACCCTGACGCCGAGCTCGGCGGCGTAAGCCTCCGCCGAACGCTGGAGGTCGCGGCGCGCCTCGCGCTTGAGGAAGTCGCTGACGCGGCGATCGACATGCTCGAGCCCGCCGGCGACGCAGAGAATGCGTTCGCCGCTATCGCGCGTCTCAGTCCACACCGTGCCGCGCGTGCCAGCGCGATGAACGATGCGATGCGACGTGCCGCGGAGCGGTATCACCGTGCCCGGCTGGAACGGCGCGGCCTTCGGCAAGCGACCGAGGCGCGCCGCGATCCACGCACCGTGGCGCTGCGCAAAGTCTTTTGCCTCGGCCAGCGTGCCGCGCGGCGGCATGGTGAGGATGGCTTCGCGATCGCTCGGATGAATTCTCAGGGTGTAACGGCGCGCGCGGCGGTGCCGGCGCAATCGGATGGCAAAATATTGCGATCCATGGGTGATCAGGACGGTCTTGGGTTCGTGGGGCCGCCGATAGAGGAGAGCGCGAGTGGCCATGTCTGTCAGTCCGGGGGGCAGGAGGGCGCCCGGATTTTGCCATAACCGCCGCCAGGGAAAGCGCTCGGCGCAAAAACAAATCATTTGCCCAATATACAGCGGTCTGACGTCCGGGAGACCCTACAGACTGGGGTTGGAACCGTCTTTTTTCGCCCCCGCTGGACGCATGCGGCACCCCCAAGGGGTGAGGGAAGACTCACTCCTATAAGGCTACCTAAATACCGCGAATCTGGAGAGAACCAGGCCCGGCCGGAGCCTCCGGCGGGGCCTGGATTTTCGACGGGAAAGCCGAAAACGAAGGTTATTCGGCCGCCAGAGCCTGCAATGAACTCGGATTCGCAGCTGAGACCATGAAGTCATGGATTCGCGGAACGATTTCCGACTTGAAGCGCGAGCCGTTGAACACGCCGTAATGTCCGACGCCCTTCTGGACGTAATGAACGCGGCGATGATCGGGGATCGAGCTGCACAATGTGTGCGTCGCTTCGGTCTGACCGAGACCCGAGATGTCGTCGTTCTCGCCTTCGACCGTCATCAACGCCACGCGCGTGACCTTGGAGGGGTCCACGCGTGTTCCGCGATGGGTCATCTCGCCCTTCGGCAGCGAGTGCTTCACGAACACGGTGTCGACCGTCTGCAGGTAATACTCGGCGGAGAGGTCCATCACCGCGAGATATTCGTCATAGAACTCGCGATGCTTGTCGACGAGGTCGCCGTCGCCCTTCACCAGATGGGCAAAGAGCTGCTTGTGGGCGTCCATGTGGCGGTCGAGATTCATGCTGATGAAGCCGTTGAGCTGCAAAAATCCCGGATAGACGTCGCGCATCATGCCGGGATGCGGGAACGGCACCTTGGTGATGACGTGGTTGCGGAACCAGTCGATGCCGCGCTCCTGGGCGAGATTGTTCACCGCCGTCGGGTTGCGACGGGTGTCGATCGGGCCGCCCATCAGCGTCATAGAGGTCGGCACGAAGGGATCGCGCCGCGCTTCCATGATCGAGACGGCGGCGACCACGGGCACGGAGGGCTGGCACACCGCCATGACATGGGTGTTGCCGCCGAGGACGTGCAGCATCTCGATGACGTAATCGATGTAGTCGTCGAGATCGAAGCGGCCATCGCTGAGCGGCACCATGCGGGCATCGGCCCAATCGGTGATGTAGACCTCATGCGCGGGCAGGAAGGCCTCGACCGTGCCGCGCAGCAGCGTCGCGTAATGCCCGGACATCGGCGCCACGATCAGCACGCGCGGCTGCGGGCTGCGCAGCGGACGAGCGAACTTGCGATCGAAGTAGAGCAGCCGGCAGAACGGCTTTTCCCAGACCGAGCGGATCTCGACGGGGACGCGGATGCCGTTGACCTCGGTGTCGTTGAGGCCCCATTCCGGCTTGCCGTAGCGGCGCGTGGTGCGCTCGAACAATTCGCAGGCCGCGGCGACCGACTTGCCGACCTCGGTGCGCGCCCAGGGATTGAGAGGATTCTGGAACAGCAGCTTGGTCGCGTCAGTGACCGCACGTGCCGGATTGAGAGAGGCGTGCGCCATCTCGTACATCCAGTACATCGGCGTCGTCAGGACCGGACTGCCTTCTGCAGCCAGGGGCGGTGCGCCGCCGAACTCACCAATAGGCATCGCTATATCCCTCTTCGCATCGCAGCATACTGCCGAATGCGCAATATTGCGTCAATGCATGGTTCCGTACATCTACGGAGCCGAAGCGGCTAAACCAGCCTGAATCCACGGGAAAGTGACGTTATTCACCGCCCGACAGCAGCGAGCCGTGCCGTTTGGCGCTGCGCAAAAGGGCAAGGAATGCTGCAAAAGATGCAACCAGAAAGACGGCGTTGATGGCCAGCGCCTCCAGCATCAGGTCGGCACGGAAGGTGTTTTCGATCAGCAGCGCGCGCATCCCCTCGAAGGCATAGGTCGGCGGCAACGCCCAAGCGACGTATTGCAGCCAGACCGGCAACACGCTGACGGGATAGTAGACGCAGGCGAGCGGCAGGATCGCGAACATCAGGGTCCAGACGATGCTCTCGGCGCCGAGGCCGTTTCGCAGCACCAGACCCGACACGAAGATGCCGACCGACCAGCTCGTGAAGATCAGATTGCAGAAGAATGCGATCAAGGGCAGGCCCAGGGCATAGACATTGAAGTGAAACATGAACAGGGCGAGCAAGGTCATCGGAATGATCCCGATCGCAAGCCGGATCAGGCTCATGACCATCAGCGACAGCAGAAACTCGATCGGCCTCAAGGGGCTCATCATGAGGTTGCCGATGTTGCGCGCCCACATCTCCTCCAGGAACGAGATGGAGAAGCCGAGCTGCCCGCGGAACAGGATATCCCAGAGGATGACGGCGCCGATCAGCGTGCCGCCGGCGCGCGCGAAGAAATTGGAATTCTCGGCGATGTAATACTGGATGAAACCCCAGGTGATGACCTGCAGCGCCGGCCAGTACAGCAATTCGAGCAGCCGCGGCCAGGACGACAGCAGGAGGTACCAGTAGCGCAGGATCATCGCGCCGATGCGATGGACGGAGATGCCGCGGTGGAGGGGGATGTCGGTCATCGCGCGATAACCTGGCCCGGATGGGATCTGTCATCCCGGGGCGCGACATCGTCGCGAGCCCGGGATCCATAACCACGAAACTCAATTTGGCGAAGACTCGGAGTGACCCGTCTCGCCTCGCAACCGCCGCCTGTGATTATGGATTCCGGGCTCGCGCTCCGCGCGCCCCGGAATGACAGACCTCCATCCGGGCTACGAATACGGGTACGACCGCTCACCTTGCCGCCTCCTTCGCGCCGTTCACCCGGCCGCGCGCGACGTCCAGAAACACCTCCTCCAGCGTGGTGCGATTGTAGCGCGCCATGATCGCCTCAGGCGTATCGTCGTCCTCGATGCGACCGCGCTTCATGATGATGACGCGGTCGCAGAGCCGCTCGACCTCGAGCATGTTGTGCGAAGCCAAAAGGATGGTGGCGTTGTTGTCCTTGCGATAACGCTCCAGGTGCGCCCGCACCCAGTCGGCGGTATCCGGATCGAGCGAGGCGGTCGGCTCGTCCAGCAGCAGCAGCTCGGGCCGGTTGATCAGCGCTTTGGCGAGCGCGACGCGGGTCTTCTGCCCGGCCGACAGCTTGCCGTTGGCGCGGTCGATGAATTCGGTGAGATCGAGATCGTCCGCGAGCTCGGCGATGCGGCCGGCGAGGTTCTTCACCGCATAGAGCATGCCGAACACGGTGAGATTCTGCCGCACCGTGAGCCGCATCGGCATGTCGACATAGGGGCTCTCGAAATTCATCCGCCCCAGCACGGCAGCGCTCTCCTCGGGCATCCGATGTCCGAGCACCTGCACGCGGCCGGAGGTCGGCAGCACAAGGCCCATGATCATCGCGATGGTCGTGGTCTTGCCGGCGCCGTTGCCGCCCAGAAGTCCGGTGATGCTGCCACGCGGCAACGAAAAGGAGATGTCGTCGACCGCTCGGGTCTGCTTATAGATTTTGACGAGATGCTCGACCGCGATCGCCGCGGACGAGCTGCGCTCCGCGACAGTCGGCCGACTTGAAGCCTTGTCATTCTCGGTCATGCTGGTCGTTCTTCTGCTATTGCAGCGGATAGCGCAAGGCTTGTAATCCGGTGGTTCCGCGAGCCCAGCGTTTGTGATCTGGAAGGCACCCCCATTGGCCGATATGACTGAAATTGCTGCTTCCGACTTTCGCCACGCGCAGCGGCATATCCGCCTGGACACGATCCTGCGGCTGCGTTGGCTGGCGGTGCTGGGCCAGCTCGCCGCGATCTTCATCGTGGCGCAGGGGTTGGAATTCAACGTCGAGATCGTCCCCTGTGTCAGCATCATCGCCTTGTCGGCCGCGCTCAATCTGGCGCTCCAGACCGTGTCCAATCCGCTGCAGCGGCTGGAGCCGATGCAGGCGGCCGGACTGCTCGCGCTGAACATCGTGGAGCTGGCCGGTCTGCTGTACTTCACCGGCGGACTGCAGAACCCGTTCTCGTTCCTCTTCCTCGCGCCGGTGCTGATCTCGGCCACGGCGCTGCCGGCGCGATTCACGTTCGGTCTCGGCGTGCTGGCCGTGGCCTGCGCCTCGGTCCTGTTCTTCTTCCATTTGCCGCTGCCCTGGGATTCCGACGATCCCCTGGTGCTGCCGCCGATCTATCTCGTCGGCGTCTGGCTCTCGATCGTGCTCGCGATCGGCGTCACCAGCCTCTACTCGTTCCAGGTGACCGAGGAGGCGCGCAAGCTCGCGGACGCGCTGGCCGCGACCGAGCTGGTGCTGACGCGCGAGCAGCACCTGACCCAGCTCGACGGGCTCGCCGCTGCGGCCGCACACGAGCTCGGCACGCCCCTCGCGACGATCTTTTTGATCTCGCGCGAGCTGGAAAAGACGGTGAAGGACGCCAGCTTTGCCGCCG
Organism: Bradyrhizobium sp. CCBAU 65884; assembly: GCF_028128835.1. Classification (NCBI taxonomy): domain Bacteria; kingdom Pseudomonadati; phylum Pseudomonadota; class Alphaproteobacteria; order Hyphomicrobiales; family Nitrobacteraceae; genus Bradyrhizobium; species Bradyrhizobium sp. CCBAU 65884. The sequence continues at coordinate 132,459 of NZ_LBJU01000127.1, forward strand.
ACCTGAAGACGCTGCGCGAGCAGACCCAGCGCTGCCGCGACATCTTGAGCAAGATTACCCAGCTCTCCTCCACCGGCGCGCCGTTCGACCGCATGAAGCTGTCGGAGCTGATCGAGGAGGTGGTGGCCCCGCACCGCGATTTCGGCGTCGAGATCAAGGTGCGGATCGCGGTCGCCGCCGTGTCCGAGCCGGTCGGCTCGCGCAATCCGGCGATCCTCTACGGCGTCGGCAACATCGTCGAGAACGCGGTCGATTTCGCCCATACCACCGTCGAGGTGAACGCGTGGTGGAACAAGGACACGATCGAGCTTCTGATCTCCGACGACGGCCCCGGCATTCCGCCCGACATCCTGAACCGGATCGGCGAGCCCTATCTGTCGCGGCGACGAACCACGGATGAGGGCAGCGGTGAGCGACGCGGTCTCGGATTGGGCGTGTTCATCGCGCGCACGTTGCTGGAACGCACCGGCGCCAAGGTCTCGTTTACCAACCGGATCTTTCCGGAACACGGCGCGGTGGTGCAGATCACATGGCCGCGACAGCGTTTTGAGGCTATCGAGAGCCTCGAAGAAACAATAGGATAGGCCGCGACCTTGCGTCGCACAACAGGGCCGATCGACTATCGGCGGCCTTGGCACCGCCCGATTGCGAGGCCATATGTAGTCGCGTTGGAGAGAGGACAAAACCTTGAACGCCATCGCCGAACTGAACGAACAGACCGACCGCTCGCTGCTCATCGTGGAGGACGACAAGCCGTTCCTGGAGCGGTTGTCGCGCGCCATGGAGACGCGCGGCTTCTCGGTGACGTCATGCGACACCGTCTCGGATGGTCTTGCGCAGATCGGCAAGGCAGCGCCGGCATTCGCCGTGGTGGACTTGCGGCTCGGCGACGGCAACGGCCTTGACGTGGTCTCGGCGCTGAAGAAGAAGCGCCCGGATGCGCGCGCGATCGTGCTGACCGGCTATGGCAACATCGCCACCGCCGTCACCGCGGTGAAGATGGGCGCGATCGATTATCTCTCCAAGCCGGCGGATGCCGACGACGTCGTCGCGGCGCTGCTGTCGACCAGCGCGGAGAAATCCGAGCTGCCGACCAACCCGATGTCCGCCGACCGCGTACGCTGGGAGCACATCCAGCGCATCTACGAGATGTGCAACCGCAACGTCTCGGAAACGGCACGGCGGCTCAACATGCACCGACGTACCTTGCAGCGCATTCTCGCCAAGCGCGCGCCAAGGTAGCGGTCTCGTAGGGTGGGCAAAGGCGCGCAAGCGCCGTGCCCACGCTCTGTTTGCGTTGGATAGAGATCGTGGGCACGCTTCGCTTTGCCCACCCTACGGCACCGATGTTTGCGGCGCCGCTACTCCCAAGAATCCGCATGCCCTTGCGGGTCGACCAGCCGGTTGATCCGAAGCGCCGCCGCCATTCCAAACCGCACCGTCATCTGCTTGCGCGTGGCGGCTGCGAGCTTGTGCTCGGGCGCTTCGCAATGCAGGTGCGCGCCATAGGCGTCGGCGATGATCAGGCCGGTGCCTTCCGGAAAGATCTCGCACGGCAGGTCCTGAGTGAAGGCGAAGAACAGCCGGTCGCAATGGGCGCGGTACTCGTGCCATTTCTGGTCGGCGCGCAGATCCTCCACCGACGATTTGATCTCGACGATCCAGATCTCGCCGCGCTCGTTCAGCGCCACGAGATCGGCGCGCCGGCCCGAGGGCAGCGGCAATTCGCTGATGCAGGTAAAGCCGAGCGAACGCAGCAGCCGCGCGGTGCCGCGCGCGACCGCGAGCGCCGTCTCCGACTGGCGGCGATCAGGCGGCGGCACGAGGGCGATGTTGCGGGCGGGATTGTCCATGGGGGGAGGATAGCCGATTCCGTAGAACTGCACACTGCTCGATGGAGCCTAAGCGCAGCCTCGATCTCCGCCGTCGTCCCCGCGAAAGCGGGACCCATAACCACAGGGAGTTGTTGTAGGGCGCTCAGGTAACTCCGAGTCATCGCAAGACTGCTCCCTGTGGTTATGGGTCCCGGATCGGCGCTCCGCTTCGCTGCGCTTGTCCGGGACGACACCGAGGATGAAACACGGAACCTCCCCTCCCCCACGCACTTATCACGCAGCCGCCGCACCTCGGCGGAACCACCGAGGCTGCGCGGATGATCGACGATCTCTGGTACAAGAACGGCGTGATCTACTGCCTTTCCGTCGGCTCCTATATGGACGCCAACGGTGACGGCGTCGGCGACTTCAAGGGCCTGCTCCGCCGGCTCGACTATCTGCATGGCCTCGGCATCACCACGATCTGGCTGATGCCGTTCCAGACCTCGCCCGGCCGCGACGACGGCTACGACATCGCCGACTATTACAGCGTGGATGCGCGTTACGGCACGCTCGGCGATTTCGTCGAGTTCGCTCATGGCTGCAAGCAGCGCGGCATCCGCATCATCATCGACCTCGTCGTCAACCACACCTCGGATCAGCATCACTGGTTCAAGGAGGCGCGGCGCGACAAGAACTCGCCCTACCGCGACTGGTATGTGTGGTCCGACAAGAAGCCGGCCGGTGCCGACAAGGGCATGGTGTTTCCCGGCGTGCAGAAAACGACCTGGACGCGCGACAAGGAAGCGGGCGCGTATTACTTCCACCGCTTCTACGATTTCCAGCCCGACCTCAACACCTCGAACCCGCATGTGCAGGCGGAGATCCTGAAGATCATGGGGTTCTGGATCCAGCTCGGCGTCTCCGGCTTCCGCATGGACGCCGTGCCCTTCGTGATCGCAACCAAGGGTGCGAAGGTGAAGAAGCCGGTCGAGCAGTACGACATGCTGCGCGCATTCCGCGAATTCCTGCAATGGCGGCAGGGCGACGCCATCATCCTCGCCGAAGCCAATGTGCTGCCGAAGACGGACATGGAATATTTCGGCCGCGACGCCGACCGCATGCACATGATGTTCAACTTCCACGTCAACCAGCACCTGTTCTATGCGCTGGCATCCGCAGATTCGCGGCCGCTGGCGAAGGCGTTGAAGGCGACCAAGCCGCGGCCGGCGACCGCGCAATGGGGCCTGTTCCTGCGCAATCACGACGAGCTCGACCTGGGGCGGCTGACCAAGGCGCAGCGCGACTCCGTGTTCAGGAATTTCGGTCCCGACAAGGACATGCAGCTCTACGACCGCGGCATCAGGCGGCGCCTCGCGCCGATGCTGGGCGGCGATCGCCGGCGGCTCGAACTCGCCTACAGCCTGATGTGCACGCTGCCCGGAACGCCCGTGATCCGCTATGGCGACGAGATCGCGATGGGCGACGATCTCTCACTGCCGGAACGCAATTGCGCGCGCACGCCGATGCAATGGTCGACCGAGCCGCATGGCGGCTTCACCAAGAGCAACAAGCCGGCCTGCCCTGTGATCGACAAGGGGCCTTACGGCTATCCCCACGTCAACGTCGCCAAGCAGCGGCGCGATCCCAACTCCATGCTGAACTGGACCGAGCGCATCGTCCGTATGCGCAAGGAGGTGCCTGAAATCGGCTGGGGCGACTTCACGATCATTCCGGTGCGCGATCCCGCCGTGTTCATCATGCGCTACGACTGGCGCAACAATTCGGTGCTGTTCGTGCATAATCTCGACGAGAAGCCGCGCGAGATCGCGTTCTCGGCCGGGCTGCCGGACGAAGCCGGCGCGCACCTGATCAATCTGCTCGCGGAGGACCACAGCCACGCCGACAAGCGCGGCCAGCACCGGATCGTGCTGGAGCCGTATGGCTATCGCTGGTACCGCGTCGGCGGGCTGGATTATCTGCTGAAGCGGAGCGATATCGACGGGGATACGGTGAGAGGGAAGAAGCATCCGGGGTAGTGCCCGACTGTAACTGCACACCCCACTGTCGTCCCCGCGCACGCGGGGACCCATAACCACAGGAAGGAGTTTGTGGCGAGCGGGCAACTCCGAATCGTCGCCAAACCACTCCCTGTGGTTATGGATCCCGGATCTGCGCTCCGCTTCGCTGCGCTTGTCCGGGACGACATCTCACGGCGGGGCCACCACCACCCCCTCATTGCCGCGCAGATCCAGCACGCCTTCGATCCGCTCGTCCTCGCGATCCAAAAACGTTGACAGCAGTATGCTGCTGCCGAAACGGATCGCGCTGGTGGTCACCGCGACCGGATCGGGGCCGAGATTGAGCGCCACGATCACCGCCTGCCCCTCGGCCTCGCGGCGATAGATCAGGAGATCGCCTTGCGCCGCGATCGGATGATAATCGCCGGCGACCAGCGGCCGACTGCTCTTCCGCAGGGTGATCAGGCGTCTGTAGAGGCTGAGGATCGAGCGCGCATCGGCTTCGAGATTGACGACATTGTCGCGCACATAGTGCGCCGGCAGCGGCAGCCACGGCCGCGCCGCCGAGAAGCCGGCGAATTCGGTCGCATCCCACTGCATCGGCGTGCGGCAGCCGTCGCGGCCGACACCGATGCCGGGCACGTTCTTTTCGAAGGGGTCGCGCACGTCCTCCGGCGCGATCGCCACTTGATGCATGCCGATCTCGTCGCCGTAATAGAGCGTCGGCGTGCCGCGCAGCGTCAGCAGCAGCATGGCGGCGACACGGGCCTGCTCGGGACCCACGCGGCTTGCGACGCGCGGGCGATCGTGATTGCCGAGCACCCAGTTCGGCCAGGCGCCGCGCGGCAGCGCCTTCTCGTAATCCTCGATGATTGTCTCGATCGAGCGCGCGCTCCAGAAGGTCAAGAGCAGCGCGAAATTGAACGGCATCTGCGCGCCGGTGAGGTCGTTGCCGTAATAGGCCATGAGACGGTGCAGCGGCAGATAGATCTCGCCGATCAGCACGCGGGCTTCGAATTCATCGGTGACGCGCCGCATCTCGGCGATCACGTCATGCACCTCCGGCTGGTCGGTGGAGTATTGCGTCATGATCCTTTCGTTCGGCGGCCGGCCCTCGACGTAATGCGGATTGGGCGGGTTGTCGCGGAATTCGGCATCCTTGATCAGGTGCCAGATCACGTCGACGCGAAAGCCGTCGACGCCCTTGTCGAGCCAGAACCGCATCACGTCGTAGATCGCGGCGCGGACGTCCGGATTGCGCCAGTTCAGGTCCGGCTGCTGGGCGAGGAAGGCATGGTAGTAATATTGCCCCGTGGTCTCATCGAACTGCCACGCGCTGCCGCCGAACTCGGACAGCCAGTTGTTCGGCACCCCGCCGTCGGGTGCCGGATCGCGCCAGATGTACCAGTCTCGCTTGGGATTGTCGCGCGAGGCGCGGCTCTCGACGAACCAGGGATGCTGATCGGAGGTGTGGTTCGGCACGAGGTCGAGGATCAGCTTCAGGCCGTTGTCGTGGGCGGCCGTGATCAGCGCATCGAAATCGGCCATCGTGCCGAACAGCGGCTCGATGCCGGTATAGTCGGAGATGTCGTAGCCGAAATCCTCCATCGGCGAGGGAAAGATCGGCGACAGCCAGATCGCATCGACACCGAGCGATTTGACGTAAGGCAACCGCTGCAAAATGCCGGCGAGATCGCCGACGCCGTCACCATCTGAGTCCTGAAAGGAGCGCGGGTAGATCTGATAGAAGATGCCGTCGCGCCACCAGTTGCTATCGCTCTGAGCCATGCTGGAGAACCCATCCATAAATCTGCGCCTCGGGCGGAAGAACGCGACAGCAGCGCCCCGGTTCAAATTGGCGAGCCAATTGGGACGGCCGTGTGACGGCGGGCGTGATTGTTCCAGGCTCCATTCCAGATCCTTGGCCGAATCTTTTGCTTGGCGGCATGGCAAAAATCGGCATTGTGGCGCCATGACCGAGCAAAATGACACCCAAGACTCTTCGCAATCCAAGGCCGGCGCGATCATCGTTCCCGTGACGCTGTTCGAGCAGAACTGCACTATCCTCTGGGACGAGCCCAGCAAGAAGGCCGTGGTGATCGATCCCGGCGGGGACGTGCCGAAGATCCTGGACGCGATCAAGCAGACCGGCGTCACCGTGGAGAAGATCTGGCTGACCCACGGCCACATCGATCATGTCGGCGGCGCGGCCGATCTGCGCGATGCACTGAAGGTGCCGATCGAAGGCCCGCATGAAGCGGACAAGTTCCTGCTCGACAATGTGGTCGAGAGCGGCGCACGCTTCGGCATGACCGGCGTGCGCAATTTCGCGCCGGACCGTTGGCTCGCCGAAGGCGACACCGTGTCGATCGGCAGCTTGCAATTCGATGTTTTCCACTGCCCCGGCCACTCGCCCGGCAGCGTGGTGTTCTTCAACAAGGAGCTGCGCTTCGCCCATGTCGGCGATGTCCTGTTCACCGGCTCGGTCGGACGCACCGATTTGCCGGGCGGCAGTCACGCCACGCTGATCAACTCGATTCTGACCAAGCTATTGCCGCTCGGCGACGACGTCGGCTTCATCTGCGGTCACGGCGCCGGCTCAAGCATCGGCCAGGAACGGATGACCAATCCGTTCATCACCGGCGCGATGTGAGGTTTATTCCGCCGCGTCCACAAGCGTGGCGGTCTCAGTGAGGTGACGATCGCCCCAGTCGCGGATCGCCGCGACGACCGGCACGAAGCTTTTGCCCTTGCGGGTCAAGCGATACTCGACCTTCGGCGGCACTTCGCCGAAATCCTTGCGGTCGATCAGGCCGCTTTGTGTCAGGGCCTTCAATTCACGGCTGAGCACGCGCGGGGCGATCTCGGCGCTGCCTTCCGTGCCGCGCAATAAGCCGCTGCGGATCTCGCCATAGCGGCGCGGGCCGTCCTTGAGGTCCCAGACGATGCGCAGCTTGTACTTGCCGCTGATCATCTTCTGAAAGGCCGCGACCGGACAGATGCGCGCCGGGTTCGCCTTCGCCATGTCGTCTCCTCCACGCGTTGGATTCTTGTTTTGACGCGTCTTCTTCACGCGAACCGGCATCCACTTCGCTCGAAAACGCTATGGCGACGAGGATAGGAGCAACGTCGAAAAAGTCCATACTATCAATTTTGTCCATACTTGCAGGATCGCTAGCAAGCCGCAGATGATGACGCACACGACGAACAGGGAGCGTCACATGAAGCACTTCATGATCAGATATGAATTCAGGAACGGTACGACGGACGCCTGGCACCAGGAGGTCGGCCGCTTCATCAAGGCGATCGACGGCGATCCGGAGCTGACGGGCCGGATCGGCTATCGCGTCTTGAAAAACCGCGACGATGGCAGCTATTTCCATCTCGCCAGCGTCGCTGACGATGCCGCGCAAAAAGCGCTGCAATCGCGCGACTTCTTCAAAGCCTATCAGGAGATGACGCGGAAGGTCGCCGGCGGCGAGGTGACGGTGACGCCGATCGAGTGGATCGGTCAGACGGCGTAGTTTCCGCGGGCTGACACGACGACATCGCTACAAACTTCGCTGTCGTCCCGGACAAGCGAAGCGCGGATCCGGGACCCATGACCACAGGAAGCCGTGGTTTGCGGGGACTCGGAGTTGGCCCTTCGCGCCTCACTTTGCCCTGTGGCAATGGGTCCCGGATCGGCGCGCGCTTGTCCGGGACGACGGGGGAGTTTGGGGCTACTTCATCAATCCTGCGGCGGTCAGTGCGCGCGTGATGATCTGGCCGAGATCGAAGCTGCGAGCCTCCTCGCGCGTCGGCTCGGCCGGCTGTTCGGCGACCGCTGCGCGGATCGAGCGGGCGAGATGCGGCGCGGGCGTCAGTGCCGGCTGCGCTGCAGGCCTGCTTGTAGACTTGCTTGTAGGCTTGGCCTCCGCCTTTGCAGCGTCTGCAATCCAGCCGGTGAGGCCGAAGAATTTTGCGATGTGATAGGACGAGGAAATGCCGACCTCGATCAGGAATGCGCCTTCGACGCCATAGCGCTGGTCGTTGTCGGCCAGCCCAAGCGGTGTGCCGTGCGCCATGTCGGTGATGGCGTAGGACTCGACCAGCGTCTCGCCGTCCTTGCCCCACCAGGCCTGGCGCGGATAGCCGTCGACGTTGGTCTCCGCCATCGGCGCTTCCGGCAGATCGTGCAGATCGAGCCACTGTTTGATGATCTCGTTGGCATTGCCGGGATTGACGGTGCGGTCGGCGCTGCCGTGCCACACCGAGACCTTCGGCCAGGGGCCGCGATAATCCGAGGCATTGCGCACAAGATCGCCGAGCTCGCGCGCGGGACGCACCGGGGAATGAAACATGCCGTCCAGTGCCTCGCGCAAATTCGAGGCAATGCCATAGGGCAGTCCGGCAATGACCGCACCCGCCGCGAAGACTTCCGGATAGGTCGCGAGCATCACCGACGTCATGCCGCCGCCGGCGGACAAGCCGGTGATGAAGATGCGCTTGGGATCGATGCGATGCGCCTCCGCCATATGCGCGATCATCTCGCGCATCGAATGCGCCTCGCCGCTGTCCCGCGCCGTATCTTCCGGATTGAACCAGTTGAAGCAGGTGTTGCCGTTGTTGATCCGCTGCTGCTCGGGCATCAGCAGCGCGAAGCCATAGTGCTTCGCGAGCGTCGACCAGCCCGCGCCGAGATCGTAGCCCGCCGCCGTCTGCCCGCAGCCATGCAGCACGACGACCAGCGCGCGCGGCTTCTGCAACTGCGCCGGCACGAACGCGAACATGCGCAAGGCCCCCGGGTTGTCGCCGAAGCCGGTGACCTCTTGCAATGGACTGGACGCATCCGCGCTCCGGCCGAGCTCGGCAAAGCGCAGACCGTCCAGCCTCGGCAGACGTCTCAACAGATCAACATTTTTGGCTAACGACACGGCAACTTCCTGGTGGGCGGCTTTCAACGCTTAGCCAAACCAGATAGTTGCTGCATTGCAAAATAAAAAGACCGTGCGCTGTCAATCCACGAAAATCACGGGGAATTCCGCCGAAATCCGCACGAATTAACCGCAATGCCTCGACTTCACGCAGATGCGCGACGCATCCACGACAGAAATGCGGCACAGATCATGATTAATGTCACAAACAGCGCAAGCGAGACCAGAAATCCTGCGCGCGCTGATTGCAGGGCATCGACCGCGAAGAACACCGCGCCGATTGCGGCCACTCCGGCCGCATTTCCGATCTGCGCCGTCGTGCCGTAGATGCCGGACGCCGAGCCTGCGGCGACAGGCTTGACGGTCGAGAGCACCGCGCCGGAGAGCGGCGCCATCACCAATCCCTGACCGTAGCCGAAGATGATCATGACGAACGCGAGCAGAAGCGGCGATGGCGCATCGATACAGGCTGCAACAAGCGCGAGCGCGGCGAGGCCTGCGATCTGAAGCGCGCAGCCTTCGATCAACACCTTGGTGCCGCGATGACGCGCCCGCGCGCCGCTGTGGCGCGAGGCCACGACGAAGGCAAGCGCAAGCGGGATGAAGGCCATGCCGGCTGACAGCGGCGGGATTTTCAGGCCGCGCTGCATGAACAGCGTCATGACCAGATAGAAGGAAAGATTGGCCAGGAAGAAAAAGAAGGCGGCGCCAAGCCCGCGCAGGAAAGCGGCATCCGCCAGCAGCGTGAGGTCGATCAACGGCATGCCGCCGGCACCAGCGACTGCCTGCTCGAGCTTCAGGAACGCTATGAGGACGACGCCGCCGACCGCCATCACGGCCCACAGCCAGGGTGCCCAGCCTGCATCGTGACCAAAAAGCAGCGGGCCGATCAGGCACAGCAGCCCCGCGAACAGGACCGAGCTGCCCTTGATGTCGAGCCTCGTCCCTGATCGCCGCGGCACCGACGGCATGATGCGCCAGGCGGCAGCCGCGATGACGAGGCCGCAGGGCACGTTGACGAAGAACACCGAACGCCAGCCGGTGCCGGCAAGGTCGATCGTGACCAGCAGGCCGCCGAGCAGGAAGCCCGCGGCACCCGCCAGCCCCAGCACGATCCCGTAGATGGCGAATGCGCGGCTGCGCGTCTCGTCGGTGAAGAGGAGATGCAGGGTCGCCAGCACCTGGGGCACCATCAGCGCCGCGGTCGCGCCCTGCGCCAGGCGAGCGATGATCAGCTCCACCCCTGAGAGCGCGAGCCCGCACCACAGCGAGGTCGCCGTGAAGCCGAGCAGGCCGGCCAAAAAGACAGTCTTGGTGCCGTGGATATCGCCGAGCCGGCCGCCGGTGACGACAAGCGTGGCATAAGCGATCAGATAGATCGCGATGACCGCTTCGATCTGCGCGGGCGATGCCTTCAGCTCGACCGCAATGGTCGGAATTGCGACGTTAACGATGAAGGCATCGACGCCGAACGTGAATTGGGCGGCCACGACGATGGCCAGCACCCACCAGCGGCGGGTCGAATCGATCTGTTGTGTGACGATCTGATGCATCGGCGCGTGGCCCTGGATTATCGTGCCGATGATTTCAGATCTCGCGCGGTGTCGCGATTACCTCGGAGGTAGGATTCGCGTGCTTCGCCTCTCGCGCTTGCGGCAGGGCACTCGCACATGCTTCGCGGCGACATCGGAGCAAGCGCCTCGTCCTTCGAGACGACCGCTTCGCGGTCTCCTCGGGATGAGGCTGAACTGCGTCGGTGTGCTTTGAAACTGCACCGGCGTACTCCGCCTTCATCCTGAGGGCCCGCCAACGGCGGGCGTCTCGAAGGATGTGCCGCGGCGGAGGTTGCCTCAAATGCATAGCCCTGCCGCAAGCGGGGAGAGGGAGAAGAGGCAACTTCGCCGCATGCCTGCATTCCGCCGCGCGGGACACCGCGCGATTGCGTTCGTGCCATCAGGCACGTAGCCTCACTGCCTCAACAAACAGAAAATCAAAGCCGGAGAGAACGCCATGGCGCGCCTGAAGTTCGGAGCCTTCCTTGCCCCGCATCACCCGATCGGGGAGCATCCGATGCTCCAGTTCCGGCGCGATCTCGAGCTGGTCGAGCAGCTCGATGCGCTCGGCTACGACGAGTTCTGGTGCGGCGAGCATCATTCCTCGGGCTGGGAGATGATCGCCTCGCCCGAGATGTTCCTGGCTGCGGCCGGCGAGCGCACCAAGCGGATCAAGCTCGGCACCGGCGTGGTGTCGCTGCCCTATCACCATCCCTACAACGTCGCCCAGCGCATGGTGCAGCTCGACCACATGACCGGCGGCCGCGCCATCTTCGGCTCCGGCCCCGGCGCGCTCGCCTCCGACGCACACACGCTCGGCATCGACCCGATGACGCAGCGCGACCGGCAAGACGAGGCCATCGGCGTCATCCGCCGGCTCTTCAACGGTGAGCGCGTCACGGCCAAGAGCGACTGGTTCACCATGAACGATGCCGCGCTGCAGATCCTGCCGCTGCAGGAAGAGATGCCGTTCGTCGTGGCCTCGCAGATCTCGCCCTCCGGCATGACGCTCGCCGGCAAATACGGCTGCGGCATCATCTCGCTGGGCTCGATGACGACACAGGGCCTGATGTCGCTACAGCAGCAATGGCAGTTCGCCGAGGACGCTGCGAAGAAGCACGGCACCAAGGTGAACCGCGCCGACTGGCGCGTGCTCTTGACCTTCCACATCGCCGAGACCCGCGAGCAGGCGCGCAAGGAAGCCGGCGCCGGGCTGATGCGCTGGCACAACGAGTATAATGTCGGCACGCTGCAGCGGCCGGGCCTGACCGCGTTCTCCTCGCCGGATGAAGCCGTGGACAAGACCGCCTTCGTCGAGGGCGCGGCGTCCACCATCGGCACGCCCGACGATCTCGTCAAAACCATCAAGAACGTGATGCAGGTCTCCGGCGGCGTCGGCGCCATCATCGGCTTCGTGCACGACTGGGCCAATCCGGAGGCGACGCGCCGCAGCTGGGATATGGTTGCGCGCTACGTCGTGCCCGAGATCAACGGCTATATCGACGGCCTGCGCAGGTCGCAAAAATTCGTGATCGAGAACCGCGCCATCTTCGAGCGTGCAGGCCAGGCCGTGATGGCCAAGATCATGGAGAACGAGAAGGCCGCCGAGGCGCTGAAGGTGACCGGCCCCGGCCGCGTCGCCATCCCCGCCGTCAACGCCCCGGATCTGCAGAAGGAAGCGGCGAAGCGGTAGGATGCCAGCTCTCTCTACTCGTCGTCCCGGACAAGCGCGCCCAGAGCGCGCGCAGATCCGGGACCCATAACCACAGCATAGGGTTTGGCGAAGATTGCTAACCACTATCTCGCACACAACTTCTCCCTGTGGCTATGGGTCCCCGCCTACGCGGGGACGACATCCGAGGTAAATTGCACCACCAAGCGTCGCATCATCGCGGCCAGATCGTGCTATGTTCGCGGAGCCTGCCAACCGGAGCAATCGTCATGTCGATGCAGAATGTGGCCGCACCGGCGCCCGACTACACCGCGCCCAAGCGCAACGCCCTGACGCACATTCCCGGCGACGAGGGATGGCCGATCATCGGCAAGACCTTCCAGGTGCTGGCCGATCCCAAGGGCCACATCGAGGCGAACGGCGCCAAATATGGCCCGGTCTACCGCACCCATGTGTTCGGCGAGACCAATGTCGTGCTGCTCGGGCCCGAGGCCAACGAGCTGGTGATGTTCGACCAGCAAAAGCTGTTCTCCTCGACCCACGGCTGGAACAAGGTGCTCGGCCTGTTGTTTCCGCGCGGATTGATGCTGCTCGATTTCGACGAGCACCGGCTGCACCGCAAGGCGCTGTCGGTCGCGTTCAAGTCCGGGCCGATGAAATCCTACCTGGCCGATCTCGACCGCGGCATCTCCGCGCGGGTCGCGCAGTGGAAGGCCAAGCCCGGCGAGATGCAGCTCTACCCCGCGATGAAGCAGCTCACGCTGGATCTCGCTGCGGCGTCCTTCCTCGGCGCCGATATCGGGCCGGAGGTCGACGAGATCAACCGCGCCTTCGTCGACATGGTCGCCGCCGCGGTCGCCCCGATCCGCCGTCCCCTGCCCGGCACCCAGATGGCCGCCGGCGTCAGGGGGCGCAAACGCATCGTCGCCTATTTCCGCGAACAGATCCCGCTTCGCCGCGGCAATCATGGCGGCGATGATCTGTTCTCGCAGCTGTGCCGCGCCACCCATGAGGACGGCGCGCTACTCTCCGAGCAGGACATCATCGACCATATGAGCTTCCTGATGATGGCGGCGCACGACACGCTGACTTCGTCGCTGACCTCCTTCATCGGCGAACTCGCTGCCAATCCGGACTGGCAGGACAGGCTGCGCGCGGAAGTCCTCGCGCTCGGGCTCGCGCCGGGCGCGCCGAGCAGCTTCGACGATCTCGAAAAGATGCCGCTGTCCGAGATGGCGTTCAAGGAAGCGCTGCGGATCAAGCCGCCGGTGCCTTCGATGCCGCGCCGCGCCATGCGCAATTTCACTTTCAAGGGTTTTACGATTCCCGCCGGCACCGCGGTCGGCGTCAATCCGCTCTATACCCATCACATGAAGGATATCTGGCCGGAGCCGGATCGTTTCGATCCCTTGCGCTTCACCGAGGAAGCGCAGCGCAATCGCCACCGCTTCGCCTGGGTCCCGTTCGGCGGCGGCGCGCATATGTGCCTCGGCCTGCACTTCGCCTACATGCAGGCAAAATGCTTCGCGCGGCACTTCTTGCAGAACATCGAGGTATCGCTGGAGCCCGGCTACAAGCCGGACTGGCAGATGTGGCCGATCCCGAAGCCGCGGGACGGGCTAAGAGTGCGGGTGAAGGCGGTCTGATTTTCTCGTGTCCCGGACGCGCGAAGCGCGAGCCGGGACCCGGAATGCTGCGTCGAGTCGGTGGAGACATAGGCCCCGGCTCTGCAGCGCACCGCACCGGACGATGCTTCGCATCGCCGGGGACGCTGCGCTGCGTCCGGGGCACGAGATCTCGTAGGGTGGGCAAAGGCGCGGAGCGCCGTGCCCACGGTTCGTCGCGATGAAGAATTCGTGGGCACGCTTCGCTTTGCCCACCCTACGGCACCGTCGCCCGGAGCGACTACGCCCCCTGATCGAACGCCTTGCGCAAGGCCACATAGCCCTGCTGCTGCTGGCTCCAGTTGCGGCCGCCGGTCATGGCGCCGTCGACGACGAGATCGTGCCCGTTGATGAAGCTGGATTCGTCGCTGGCCAGGAACACCGCGGCCTGGGCGATGTCATCGGGAAGGCCCGCGCGCGGGATCGGCTGGGCGGTCTTGTAGACCTCGCGCATCACCGCCGGCGTCTTCTCCGCAGCATCGGTCGAGAGTCCGAGCGCCTTGCCGAAAATGCCGGTCGCGATCGCGCCCGGCGAGATCGCGTTGACGCGCACGTTGGACTCGCCGAGCTCCATCGCCACGCATTTGGTGAGATGGATCACCGCCGCCTTGGCCGCGCTATAGACCATCGAGGACGAGAACCCGGCGAGGCGGCCGGCGATGCTGCCGTTGTTGATGATGCTGCCGCTCCCCTGCCTCTTCATGTGGGGCGCGGCGTGCTTCATGCCGAGCATGACGCTGCGCACCAGCGTCGCCATCGCCGCGTCGAAGCGCTCGACCTCGAGGCCTTCGATGCCGCCGGTCTGCGCCGGGCCGCCGGCATTGTTGAACAGGCAGTCGATCCGGCCGAACTTGTCCACGGCGAGCGCGATCAGCGCCTGCATCTGGTCTTCGAGCGTCACGTCGGTCTGGCGGAAGATGCAGTTGGCGCCGAGCTGCTTGGCCAGGGCTTCGCCCTCCGGTAGACGCCGCCCCGCGATCACAATTTTGGCACCTTCGGCAACGAAGACTTCCGCAGTGCGCAATCCGATCCCGCTCGTCGCCCCCGTAATCACCGCAACCTTGCCGTTCAGCCTGCCCATGGAATGTTCCTGTTTTCGAACGATTTGACGCCAAATGGCGAACATCGGCCGCTGCCATCGCCGCGGACGCCACTATCCCTGCCTGCCTCCGACAAGGCAAGCTATGCTTGTGCGGACGGGATGCGTAACATCTTCACAGGTCGCTCGATTTTCGAACGCATATCGCAACTGGGCTGCGCATGGGGAAGTTGATCGACGAATTCCGTAGGGGTTGGCAGGGTGCGGCGCCGCCATCGCTCGGTCTGAGCATTGCGTTTGCGGTGGCCTGCCTGCTGATTGCCACGCTGACGCGCTGGGCCCTCGCGCATGTGCGGCCCGACGTCTACTTCACTCCCTACTTCCCGGCCGTGTTCTTCGCCGCCGCGTTCGGGGGCTTCCGGATCGGAATCGTGACAGCGCTGGTCGGCGGCATGCTCGGCGTCGTGGTGAATTTCGGCGATGCCTTTGCCGATCGGGCGCGATTTGCCCTGCTGGCACTCTATTGGGCGGTCTGTGCGCTCACCATCTGGGGCGTCGAGCACTATCGCACCATGCTGGCGGAGCAGCGCCGGATCTCCAAGCGCCTGATCGAGGAAGAAGATTATCGCAAGCTGCTGGTCGACGAGCTCCAGCACCGGCTGAAGAACAAGCTGTCGACGGTGCACGCCGTGCTGCACCAGGTGCTGCACGACCACCCGCAGGTCTGGGCCCGGGTCGATCCTCGGTTGCGCTCGCTGGCCGCGACCGACGATCTGATCTCGCGGATCGACAAGGCCGGCTGTGACATCCGCGACCTCCTGATCTCGGAGCTCGGCCCCTACGGCCATGTCCGCTTCACCCTCAATGGCGACCGCCTGTTCCTGCCGCCGAAGCTCGCGGTCACGCTCTCATTGATGTTTCACGAGCTGGCCACCAATGCGGGCAAGTACGGCGCGTTCTCCGCGCCGCGCGGTCTGCTGCAGGTGTCATGGACCGTCAGCGATGACCGCCTGATCATCACCTGGGACGAGACAGAGGGTCCGAGCGTGGACAAGGTCTCCGAGCCCGGCTTCGGCACCAAGCTGCTGAAATCGGCACTGTCGTCCTTCGATGGCAGGACCGAGATCTCTTACTTGAAGACCGGGCTGCATTGCATCATGCAGTGCCGCATCCCCCGAAGCGAATAGCATCGCGCGTCAGGCGAAAGCTGGCCCGCGCACCCGCCCGCAGTTTCGCATGGGCCGTTGACCCTCTGTTAATGACGATCGTCGGCGCGCGTCGCAACGTCGCAAAACACCCCCGTATTTCTCCGTACCCCTTAACCAAACTTAAGAGGGAACTGCGCATGATTGCGTGCATTGCAGGCGCGCTGAAACAACAAGATTCATGACTTCTATGAACGACAACCAATATTCCGGCGCGACTGAAGCCGAGCTCGGTTTTCTCAAGGAAATCGTTAGAATGCTGCCGGCCGGCCTGACCGTGCAGGATGCGCATGGCGAGCTTCTGCTGGTTAACGATGCCGCGGCCGCGCAGCTCGGCATGGATGGCAGCCGTCCCTCACCCGATCTTGCGCCGCGCCGCGAAGCCTGCCGCCAGGCGCTGAGCGCCGGCCAGGCTGTCGTCACCGAGGAGGCGCTTCACGGCGGCGCTGCGCGCCAGGTGCTGCTCACGACCCATCGTCCCGTTCGCCTCGCCGGACGCGAGCTGCTGATCTCGGCGTCCTCCGACATTACCGAGCAGAAGAATTTCGAGGACCAGCTGTTCCGCTCGGCCTATTTCGACGAGCTGACGGGATTGCCCTCGCGGCGCGTGATCGAACATCACGCCAACAATCTGCTGGCGGAGAATGGCGGCGGCGAGCGTTTCGCGCTGGCCTTCCTCGACGTCGACAATTTCAAGCACATCAACGACTATTACGGCCACGCCGTCGGCGATGCGCTGCTGGTCGAGCTGTCGAAGCGGCTCGGGCGCGACTTGCGCGATTCCGACATGCTGTCGCGCATCTCCGGCGACGAATTCCTGCTGCTGCTCTCGCCGATCCAGAGCCAGGAGGAAGTCGCCGAATTCATGCAGTCGACGCTGGAGCGGCTGACGGCGCCGTTCTTCATCGACCATTCGGAACTCTTCGCCTCCACCTCGGTCGGCATCAGCCTCTATCCCGATCACGGCCGCAGCTTCGAGACGCTGCGCCAGAATGCCGACATCGCGATGTACCGCATCAAGAACGACGGCAAGGGATTGGCAGCCTTCTTCGATTCGAGCATGGAGCGCGAGGCGCTCGCGCGGATGAAGATCGAGCAGTCGCTGCGGCTCGCCATCCTGGAGAAGCGTTTCTGCTGCGCCTTCCAGTCCAAGGTCGACATCCGCACCCAGGCGGTGAAGGGCATCGAGGCCCTGGTGCGCTTGCGCGACGACGAAGGCGTGATCCAGGCGCCGGGATCGTTCATCAATCTTGCCAGCGAGCTCGGGCTGATCGACGAATTGACCCATCTCGTGCTCGCCGAAATCGTCAAATCGATCGACCTGATCAACGAGACGTTCGGCGCGGAAGCGACCATCAGCATCAACGTCGCGGCCAAGCAGGCCGGCAACCCCGAATTCATGCGCAGCTTCGCGCGGGCGCTCGACGACACCGGCTTTCCGCAGCGCTTCATGATCGAGGTGACCGAAGACGCCTTCGTCGCCAAGAATCATTTCCAGGACGAGATCCTGCCGATGTTCCGCAAGCTCGGCGTCGGCATCTCGATCGACGATTTCGGCACCGGCTATTCCTCGCTCTCGGCGCTGGCCGACATCACCGCCGACGAGATCAAGATCGACCGCTCCTTCATCACCGACATCCATAAGCGCCCGCGCAGCCAGGGCATCCTGCGCGCGATCGAATCCTTGAGCGAAGCGCTCGGCATGACCGTGATCGCCGAAGGCCTCGAATCCTACGAGGAGCTCGCCTATCTGCAGGCCGCGACCAAGATCCGCTACGCGCAGGGCTATTACTTCTCGCGCCCGATCTTTTTGGAGGAGTTGAAGCTGGCAACGCCCGTGTCCAGCGAGTCGCGCGCCAGCGTCGCAAACCGCCCGCACCAGCAGAACCGCCAGGGCTATTCGCGAGCGAGCGGGTATCGAAGGTAGGCCGCGAGCCGCGCAACACACAGCGCTGTCGTCCCGGGGCGCGAAGCGAACCCGGGACCCATAACCACAGGGCGTGGTTTGGCGCTAAGACGGTCACTCCGAGTCCCCCGTTATCACATCTCCCTGTGGCTATGGGTCCCGGATCGGCGCTTCGCTTGTCCGGGACGACAGCGGAGTATGGGGCGCAACCCATTTCCCCCCTTTGAAATTGCTGCCCTTTTGCTAATACACAGGCAGACTTCCCCCGGGATATGTCATGTCCGCCTCTTCCGCCTCGATCAGCGATCCCGCCTATCTCCGTGCGCGCGCGATGGAAACGCTGTTCGAGCGGCTGGAGAAGCTCTGCGAGGGCGCGATCGCGATCGACCGCGGCGGACGCGTCGTCTACGTCAATGAAAAATATCTCGCGGCGCTCGGTCTCAAACGGACCAGTGAGGCAATCGGCCGGCCGATCGAGGAGGTCATCCCCAACAGCCTGATGCGCAAGGTGGCCGAGACCGGCGAGCCGATCCTGCTCGACATCATGGAGCTCGGCGGAGAGCAGCTCGTCGTCACGCGCATGCCGATCGAGGACGAGAACGGCACGGTGATCGGCGCGATCGGCTTCGTGCTCTACGACCATCTCGAAAGCCTGAAACCTCTGCTCGCCCGCGTCGCCCAGCTCGAGAGCGATCTGCGGCTGGCGCGGCGGCAATTGTCCAACGCCCGCGCGGCGCGCTTCACTTTCGCCGACTACGTCGGCACCACGCCTGGAATCGCGCAGGCCAAGCAGCTTGCAAGCCGCGCGGCGCGGCAGAGCGTCACCGTGCTGCTCACCGGCGAGACCGGAACGGGCAAGGAGATGCTGGCGCAGGCGATTCACAATGCCTCCTCGCGTGCGGAGAAGCCGTTCGTCAGCGTCAATGTCGCCGCGATTCCCGACACGCTGATCGAGTCGGAGTTCTTCGGCACGGCGCCCGGCGCCTATACCGGCGCCGACCGCAGGGGACGCGAAGGAAAATTCCGCATCGCCAACGGCGGCACGCTGTTCCTCGACGAGATCGGCGAGATGCCGCTGCAATTGCAGGCCAAGCTGTTGCGCGTGCTGCAGGAGCGCGAGATCGAGCCGCTCGGCTCGGACAAGATCTCCAGGGTCGACGTACGCGTGGTCGCCGCGACCAATGTCGATTTGCGCAAGCGCGTCAGCGACGGCGCGTTCCGGCCCGATCTCTATTACCGGCTGAACGTGCTCTCGATCGACCTGCCGCCGCTGCGGCAATGCCTGGATGATCTCCCCGACATCTGCGCCCGGCTGCTCGAGGACATCAGCGCCTCCGGCGATTACGTCAAGGCAAAGATCACGCCGAGCGCGTTTTCCGCGCTGGCGCGCTATGACTGGCCGGGCAACGTCCGCGAGCTCCGCAACATCCTGGAGCGGGCGCTGATCCTGAGCGATTCCGGCCGGCTGACCGGCGAAGATGTCGCCCGCATTCTTCCCGTCGGCACCGACGTCAGGCCCGCAGCATCCGAGCGCCCGGCCGGAGCGGTGGTGCCCTATGCCGAAGCCGAGGCCGAGTTCGAGAAGCACACGCTCGAACGGGCGCTCGCCGCCAGCAACGGCCAGATCTCCGAGGCCGCCAAAATGCTGCGTATCTCGCGCGCAACCTTCTACAAGAAGCTCGCCAAGTTCGGCCTCGCCGCAGGGTCGGCCTCCGTCTGAGTTTCGAGACACGAACGTGTCCGGAGTCTCGGATTCCGGACACGGCGCTGCGCCGCTGGTTCCGCCAGCAACGGCGAGATTTGCCGTGATTTCAGCCAATTTGCGCAAACCTTCCGCATCTGGCGCGGACCTTGCTCTTCGCTTTGCACAATGACGCATGCTGCACATGCGCATTTGCACCAGGGAGGACGCAAGATGAGTGAAGCGATCTCGGTCCATCAGCTTCAGGCGAGACAGCCCTCGCACGTCACGGTCGCCACCGCGAGCCTGATCGGCACGGCTATCGAGTGGTACGACTTCTTCCTCTACGGCACCGCCGCGGCGCTGATCTTCAACAAGCTGTTCTTTCCGACCTTCGATCCCATGATGGGGACGCTGCTGGCGTTCGCGACCTATGCGCTCGGCTTCATCGCGCGCCCGCTCGGCGGCGTCGTGTTCGGACACTACGGCGACAAGATCGGCCGCAAGACCATGCTCTATCTGACGCTGCTGATCATGGGCGTGGCGACCGCGGCGATCGGATTCCTGCCGACCTACGAGACCGCCGGCATCTGGGCCGCGGTCTTGCTCGTCACCTGCCGCCTGATCCAGGGCTTTGGCCTCGGCGGCGAATGGGGCGGCGCGGTGCTGATGGCGGTCGAGCACGCGCCCGCGGACAAGAAGGGCTTTTACGGCAGCTGGCCGCAGTTAGGGGCGCCGCTCGGCCTCGTGCTCGGCACGCTGGTGTTCTCGGTGGTATCGGCGATGCTGACCGACGCCCAGCTGCTTGCCTGGGGCTGGCGCATCCCGTTCCTGTTCTCGATCGCGCTGGTGCTGGTCGGCCTGTGGATCCGCTTCACCATCGCGGAATCCCCCGAGTTCCAGAAGGTCAAGGACACCAAGCAGGAAGTGAAGATGCCGATCCTCGAGGCGATCAGAATGTATCCCAAGAACATCCTGCTCGCGATGGGCGCGCGCTTCGCCGAGAACGGCTTCTTCTACATCTACGCGACCTTCGTGCTCGCCTATGCCACGCAGTCGCTCGGCATGAACAAGCAGGACATGCTCAACGGCGTGCTGATCGGCGCGGCGATCGAGACCTTCACCATCCCGGCCTTCGGCGCGCTCTCCGACCGGCTCGGGCGGCGGCCGATCTACATTTTTGGCGCGGTGTTCTCGGCGCTGATGTCGTTCCCGCTGTTCACGCTGCTGGCGACCAGGAACCCGCAATATGCCTGGATCGCGATCGTGCTCGGCCTCGCGATCGGGCATGCCGCGATGTACGGCCCGCAGGCGAGCTTCCTGTCGGAGCTGTTCGGCACCAAGGTGCGTTATAGCGGCGTCTCGCTCGGCTACAATCTGGCCTCGATCTTCGCCGGCGCACTGTCGCCGCTGATCGCGACGGGATTGATGACGGCCTATGCGCCGGCGACCTGGCCGATCTCGCTCTACATGATCGCGCTGGCGCTGATCACCATCGTGTCGGTCTATTTCGCCACCGAAACACGCAAGATAGTTCAGGGCTGAATGTCCTGATCACCTCGTCCATCGCGAGGAGCGGCCTGTTCCAGGGTCGCTCCTCGCGATAGGATCAAGCAACAACGGCATACGGTCGAAGGGATCGGGAGGAACGCCGTGAGCCATCACCCAGCTCTGCCTTACCTACGCAATTCCGAGAAGGGCAAGGTCGTCACCGCGGCCGAAGCGGTCATGCTGATCCGTGACGGCGACACGGTCGCGACCGGCGGCTTCGTCGGAATCGGCTTTGCCGAGGAGATCGCGATCGCGCTGGAGGAGCTCTATCTCTCCCACGAGGGCGATGCCCCCTATACGCAGGGCAAGCCGCGCAATCTGACGCTGGTCTATGCGGCGGGCCAGGGCGACGGCAAGAATCGCGGCCTCAACCATTTCGCGCATGAAGGCCTGGTCCGGCGCGTGATCGGCGGACATTGGGGGCTTGCGCCAAAATTGCAGCAGCTCGCGATCGCGGGTCAGATCGAGGCCTATAATTTGCCGCAGGGCGTCATCACACACCTGTTCCGCGACATCGCCGCGCACCGGCCCGGCCACGTCACCCGCGTCGGCATGGGCACCTTCGTCGACCCCCGGCAGGGCGGCGGCAAGCTGAACGCGCGTACCACCGAGGACATGGTGGAGCTGATCACGCTACGCGGCGAAGAGTGCCTGCTTTACAAGACGTTCCCGATCAACGTCGGGATCATCCGCGCCACGACAGGCGATCCCGACGGCAACCTCACCATGGAGAAGGAGGCGCTGACGCTGGAAGCGCTCGCCATCGCCATGGCAGCGCATAATTCCGGCGGCATCGTCATTGCCCAGGTCGAACGCGTCGCCGAGGCCGGCAGTCTCAATCCGCGCCAGGTCAAGATTCCCGGCATCCTCGTCGACTGCGTCGTGGTGGCAAGGCCCGAGAACCATTGGCAGACCTTTGGCACGCAATACAATCCGGCCTTCTCCAGCGAGATCCGTGTCCGCGCCGCATCGCTGCCGGTGATGCCGGTCAGCGAGCGCAAGATCATCGCTCGGCGGGCCGCCCTTGAGCTCAAGGCCAACAGCGTCGTCAATCTCGGCATCGGCATGCCCGAGGGGATTGCCTCGGTCGCCAACGAGGAGCGAATCATCGACCTCATCACGCTGACGGCGGAGCCGGGCGTGATCGGCGGCATTCCCGCGAGCGGCATCGATTTCGGCGCCGCGATCAACACGCAGGCGGTGATCGACCAGCCTTATCAGTTCGACTTCTACGACGGCGGCGGCTTGGACGCCGCCTTCCTCGGGCTCGCCCAGGTCGATCGCGCCGGCAACCTCAATGTCAGCAAGTTCGGGCCGAAGCTCGCAGGCGCCGGTGGCTTCATCAACATCAGCCAGAACGCCAAGGAGGTCATCTTCGTCGGCACCTTCGGCGCGGGCAAGCAACGCATCGCGGTGAACGACGGCAAGCTCGTCATTCTCGACGAGGCGAAATCACGCAAATTCGTCGACCGCGTCGAGCACGTCACCTTCAGCGGCCCGTTCGCGGCCGCGCGCAAGCAACGCACGCTGTATGTCACCGAACGCTGCGTGTTCGAGCTCAGGCCGGACGGACTCGAGCTCACCGAAGTCGCACCCGGCATCGACATCGAGCGCGACATTTTGCGCCTGATGGATTTCAAGCCGCTGATCCCGCGCGAGCCCGCACTGATGGACGACCGCATCTTCCGCGAGGGACTGATGGAATTGCGCGAGCGCCTGCTCACCATCCCGCTCGACCAGCGCTTCACGCTGGACGAGCAGCAGAACCTGTTCTTCGTCAATCTGGAGCGCTATCCGCTGCGCAGCAAGGCCGAGATCGACGCCATCGCCGAGATCGTCGAGAGCCGTTTGGCGCCGCTCGGCCGCCGGGTCTACGCCATCGTCAATTATGACAATTTTTCCATCCTGCCGGAGCTGATGGACGAATATTCCGCGATGGTGCGCAGCCTCGTCGATCGCTTCTATTCCGGCGTGTCACGCTACACCACGTCGGGCTTCCTGCGCATCAAGCTCGGCGAAGCCCTGGAGAGGCGCGGCGTCGCGCCCCACATTTTCGAAAGCGCTGATGAGGCGCAGTCGGATCGGCGTCGGGCCGAGGGAGCCGGCGATGCGCGGCGGGCCCAAAAATGATGCATGCTCGCAAGGCCGATGCGCTCGGCCGGAAGGTTCAATTGCAATGTTCGTAGCGTTGTGCAAATCGCTGTTACCGAGAAACTTTAAATCAGGAGGGACCATCGTGCGTCGATCACTCATCATAACAACAACCATTCTCGCACTCGCTGCGGGCACCTCCGCACAGGCCGACGATCTCAAGGTCGCGCTGATCTACGGCAAGACCGGTCCGCTCGAGGCCTACGCCAAGCAGACCGAGACCGGCCTGAAAATGGGCTTTGAATACGCCACCAAGGGCACGATGACCCTCGACGGTCGCAAGATCGTCATCATCACCAAGGACGACCAGGGCAAGCCGGATCTCTCGAAGGCCGCGCTCGCCGAAGCCTATCAGGACGACAAGGCCGACATCGCGATCGGCACGACCTCGTCGGCCGCGGCGCTCGCCATTCTCCCGGTCGCCGAGGAGAACAAGAAGATCCTGATCGTCGAGCCCGCAGTCGCGGACCAGATTACCGGCGAGAAGTGGAATCGCTACATCTTCCGCACCGCGCGCAACTCCTCGCAGGACGCGATCTCAAATGCGGTCGCGATCGGCAAGCAGGGCGTCACCGTCGCGACGCTGGCGCAGGACTATGCGTTCGGCCGCGATGGCGTTGCCGCCTTCAAGGAGGCACTCGCCAAGACCGGCGCGACGCTCGCTGCCGAAGAATATGCCCCGACCTCGACCACCGACTTCACCGCAGTCGGCCAGCGCCTGTTCGACGCACTGAAGGACAAGCCGGGCCGCAAGGTCATCTGGGTAATCTGGGCCGGCGCCGGCAATCCGCTGGCCAAGCTGCAGGACATGGACCCGAAGCGCTACGGCATCGAGCTCTCCACCGGCGGCAACATCCTGCCGGCGCTCGCCGCCTATAAGGGCCTGCCCGGCATGGAGGGCGCGACCTATTATTTCTACGAGATCCCGAAGAACCCGGTGAACGACTGGCTCGTCGCCGAGCACCAGAAGCGCTTCAACGCGCCGCCGGACTTCTTCACCGCGGGCGGCTTTGCCGCCGCGATGTCCGTCGTCGCCGCCGTCACCAAGGCGAAGTCGACCGACAGCGAGAAGCTGATCACGGCGATGGAAGGCCTGGGGTTCGACACGCCGAAGGGCAAGATGGTGTTCCGGAAAGAAGACCATCAGGCGCTGCAGAGCATGTACGCCTTCAAGGTCAAGGTCGATCCGAACGTCGCCTGGGCCGTGCTCGAGCCGGTGCGCGAGCTGAAGATCGAGGACATGGACGTTCCCGTTCGCAACAAGCGCTGAGTTTGTCCGCGCTGCCCTCTTCTTCACCTCTCCCGCTCTTGTCCGCCGAAGCCTTGGCGAAGGCGGATGCGGGAGAGCCCGGGAGAGGGCTCTTTCCTCTTGGGGGTTCTCGCCTGCGGTGACAGCCCTCTCCCCGACCCTCCCCCGCAAGCGGGGGAGGGAGCGCAGCGTGACCTGCGGATCTATCTCGTTCATCATTTGCCAGACGCCCCATGCCCCTCACCCTCGAAACTCGCGAGCTCACCATCCGCTTCGGCGGCCATGTTGCGGTCAACAGCGTGACCTGCACGTTCCGTCCGGGCGAGCTCACCGCGATCGTCGGGCCGAACGGCGCCGGCAAGACCACCTATTTCAATCTGATCTCGGGTCAGCTGCGCGCCTCGAACGGCAGCATCCTGTTCGACGGCACCGACATCACCCAGCACTCCGCGCCGCTGCGAACCCGCGCGGGCCTCGGACGCGCCTTCCAGCTCACCAACCTCTTTCCGAACCTCACCGTGGAAGAGAACGTGCGCCTCGCCGTGCAAGCGGCGAACGGCACCCATTACGACATGCTGCGGCCCTGGATGGTGCGCCGCGACCTGATCGCCCGCGCCGACACCATCCTCGACCAGGTCGCGCTGGGCAGCCGCCGCGGCGTCGCCGCGACCGCGCTGTCGCACGGCGACCAGCGCAAGCTCGAGGTCGCCCTGATGATCGCGCTGGAACCCAAGGTCTTCATGTTCGACGAGCCGACCGCCGGCATGAGCATCGACGAGGTGCCTGTGGTGCTCAACCTGATCGCGCAGCTCAAGCAGGACAGAAGCAAGATCATCCTGCTGGTCGAGCACAAGATGGACGTGGTGCGCTCGCTCGCCGACCGCATCATCGTGCTGCATAACGGGCAACTTGTTGCGGATGGTCCGCCGGCTGAGGTGATTGCCTCGCCGATCGTGCAGGAAGCCTATCTCGGCGTCGCGCCCAAGACTGCAGAGGGTACCGCATGACCGACCTGCTCAAACTCTCCGGCGTCCACACCCATATCGGCCGCTATCACATCCTCCAGGGCATCGACCTCGCGGTCCCGCAGGGGCAGACCACGATGCTGCTCGGGCGCAACGGCGCCGGCAAGACCACGACGCTGCGCACCATCATGGGACTGTGGCAGGCGTCCAGCGGCGAGATCAGCCTCTCCGGCGATCGCATCGAGAGCCGCGCGACGCCGGACATCGCAAGGCTCGGCGTCGGCTACGTGCCGGAGAGCATGGCGGTATTCTCCGATCTCACCGTGAAGGAAAACCTGGTGCTGGCGGCGCGCGACGGCCCGCTCGACGACACCCAGCTCGACTGGATTTTCGGCTTCTTCCCGGCGCTGCGCCGGTTCTGGCTGTCGCGCGCGGGAAGCCTCTCCGGTGGCCAGAAACAGATGCTCTCGATCGCGCGCGCCATCATCGAGCCGCGCAAGCTCTTGCTGATCGACGAGCCGACCAAGGGGCTGGCGCCGGCTATCGTGATGGCGCTGATCGAGTGCCTGAAGGAGATCAAGCGCAAGGGCGCGACGATCCTCCTGGTCGAGCAGAATTTCTTTGCCGCCCGCGAGCTCGGCGACAACGTGCTCGTGATGGACAACGGCACCATCGTCCATCGCGGCGAGATGGCGGCGCTCGCCGCCGACGTGCCGCTGCAGGAGCGGCTGCTCGGCCTGAGCCTGGAGACGCATCAGTGACTGACCTTGCTGCAACCGATCCGCTGCCGAAGCCGAAGCGCGATATCGCGCCGATCCTGCTGCCGGTCGCGCTCGCTCTCGTGACGATCCCCCTGATCGGCTCGCCCAGCACCTGGCTGACGCTCACCGCCGCAAGCCTTGCCATGGGCATGATGATCTTCATCATGGCCTCGGGGCTGACCCTGGTGTTCGGCCTGATGGACGTGCTCAATTTCGGCCACGGCGCGTTCATCGCCGTCGGCGCCTATGTCGCGACCCTTGTGCTGGCGCCGTTCGCAGCCTCCATTCAGGCGGATTCGCTCTGGATGAACCTCGCGGTGCTGGCGCCGGCCGCGCTGCTCTCGATGGCCGTGTCGGGCGCCCTTGGCCTCGTCGTCGAGCGCGTGCTGATCCTGCCGGTCTACGGCCAGCACCTGAAGCAGATCCTGATGACGACCGGCGGCCTGATCGTCGCCGAGCAGACGCTCTATGCCCTCTGGGGGCCACAGATCATCCCGATGCCGCTGCCGGCGTCGCTGCGCGGCTCCTTCATCCTCGGCGACGTCGCGATCGCCAAATACCGCGTGCTGGCGATGCTGATCGGCCTTGCCGTCTTCATCGCGATCCAGCTGGTGCTCAACCGCACCAAGCTCGGGCTCCTGATCCGCGCCGGCGTCGAGAACCGCGAGATGGTGGAAGCGCTCGGCTATCGCATCCGCCGGCTGTTCCTCGGCGTGTTCATGACGGGATCGGCGCTGGCCGGCCTCGGCGGCGTGATGTGGGCGCTCTATCGCGAGCAGGTCCATGCCTCCATGAGCGACGACCTCACCGTGCTGATCTTCATCGTCGTCATCATCGGCGGCCTCGGCTCGATCGGTGGCTGCTTCATCGGTGCGATCCTCGTGGCCATGGTCGCCAATTACGGCGGCTTCCTGGTGCCGAAGCTCGCCCTCGTCTCCAACATCCTGCTGATGGTCGCCATTCTGATGTGGCGGCCGCGCGGCCTTTATGCGGTGACCAGCCGATGATGATCCTGTCAGGCGATCCGCCGCGTAGCCGGATCCTCACGCTCGTTCTCGTCGTCATCATCCTGGCGCTGGCGGCGACGCCGTTCCTGTTTCCGGGGGCCAAGGCACTGAACGTCGCAGCCAAAATCTGCGTCTTCGCCGCGCTGGTCGCCTCCTACGACCTCCTGCTTGGCTATACCGGCTCGGTTTCGTTCGCCCACACCATGTTCTACGGCATCGGCAGCTACGCGATCGCCATCGCGCTGTACGGGATGGGCCCGAATTGGGCCGCGGTCGCCACCGGCATCGTGGTCGGACTGCCGCTCGCGGCGCTGCTCGCGCTCGCCATCGGGCTGTTTTCGCTGCGGGTCGCCGCGATCTTCTTTGCCATGATCACGCTGGCGGTCGCCTCCGCCTTCCAGGTGCTGGCTTCGCAGCTGTCCTGGCTGACCGGCGGCGAGGACGGGCGCAGCTTCCAGCTGCCCGAGCTGCTGCGGCCCGGCACGGTGCTGATCCCAAAGAGCCTGGTCGGCTTCGAGATCAACGGCCGGATCCTGACCTTCTACCTGCTATTCGCCATCTCGGCGCTGATGATCCTCGCACTGCTGCGCGTCGTGAACTCGCCGTTCGGGCGCGTGCTGCAGGCGATCCGCGAGAACCGTTTTCGCGCCGAGGCGCTCGGTTTCCGCACGGTGTTCCACCTGACCTATGCCAACTGCATCGCCGCGCTGGTCGCTGCCAGCGCCGGCATCCTGAATGCACTGTGGCTACGCTATGCCGGTCCCGATACTTCGCTCAGCTTCTCGATCATGCTGGACATCCTGCTGATGGTCGTGATCGGCGGCATGGGCACGATCTACGGCGCGATTATCGGCGCCACCATCTTCATCCTCGCCCAGAACTATTTGCAGTCGCTGATGGGCGTCGCCTCCACGGCGGCGTCGGAGGCCGGCCTGCCGCTGCTGCCGGGTCTGCTGCATCCCGACCGCTGGCTGCTGTGGCTCGGCCTGCTGTTCATCGCCAGCGTCTATTTCTTCCCGACCGGCGTGGTCGGACGGCTGCGCAATCCCGCTGGCGACAAGAGCGCAGGCAGCCCGCATTAAGCCGCGATTAATGATGCAGTGCGGCGATTGCTACGCCTGCCGCACAACCCTGACGCGTTTCGCGCTCCGCTGCATACGGACGCGATTGTGCAACTGGATTAATGCTTAGGTAACTGGCTTTCCTAAGGTTTAGGCCATTTGTGCGGTGTATTCGTGTTCCTCCAGGGAGGGGGAATGCGCCAAGTCTTTTCCACGGTGGCAGCCGGAATGTCTCGAGCCGCAAGGAACGGCTGGGAGGCCTTGGCGCGGCGTGGTCCTGTCCTGTGGCTGACCCTGTGCGGCGTGTTGCTGGTCGCGGGCATCTTCGGTGTGACGGCCATGGCCGTCGGCGAATTTCGCGAGCGCACCCTGGCCAACCGCGAACGCGAGCTGGAAAACACGGTCCAACTGATCGCCCGGCACTTTGATCAGCAATTCGAGGATTCCGACGTCGTCGCCGCCGATCTGATCGGGCAGATGAACCTGGCGGAGATCACCTCGCCGGCGATGTTCCGCGAGCGCATGTCCGGCCCCGCGGCGAACCAGATGCTGCGCAGCAAGATCAGTTCGGTGTCCTATCTCGGCGATATCGCCATCTACGATGCCGATGGCGACCTCATCAGCTGGTCGCGGCCCCACCCGCTGCCCAAGATCAACGTTTCGTCACGGGCCTACTTTCAGACCTTCAAGACGAATCCGCAGTCCGAACCGGTGCTGCTGGAATCCGTCCGCAGCTTCATCATCAACAAATGGACCACGATCGTCGCCCGCCGGTTGACCGGCGCGGACGGCACCTTCCTCGGCGCGATGGTCCGCCGGATCGATCCGGACAGCTACCAGCACTATTTCGCGTCTGTCGCGCTGGCCGAGGGGACGGCCATCTCGCTGTTCGATCGCGAAGGCAAGATGCTGGCGCGCTATCCGCATCTCGAAGAGCTGATCGGCAGAAACTTCAAGGACGCGCCGCTGATGCAGAAGGTGCTGGCCAATGGCGGCCAGCAGACGCTCCGCGGCAGGAGTCCGGTCGACGGCGAAGAGCGGCTCGGATCGGCGGCGTCGCTGACGCATTTCCCGCTGGTCATCATCGCCACCAACACCACGGCCGCGGCGCTGGCCGACTGGCGGCAGCAGACAGGCTTCATGGTGACGACCGCCGCGCTTTCGGCTGCCGTGATCGCGCTGATCCTCTATCTGATCATCCGCCTGATCAACCGGCAGAACCGCGAAGCGCAGGAACGGCTGGAAGCGGAGCGGCTGCGGCTCGACACCGCCTTGAACAACATGACGCAGGGGCTGATCCTCTACGACGCGAGCGGCACCATCGTCACCTGCAACCGACGCTACGCCGACATGTTCGGCCTCTCCCACGACGTCATCAAGCCCGGCTGCCACATCCGCGAGGCGATGTATCATCGCAAGGAGCGCGGCGCGTTCGACGGTGACGTCGAGGAATTCTGTGCTGACGTCATGAGGGTCGTCGCCGAAGGCACGGTCTCCGCGCGAATTCATCAACTGGCCAATGGCCGCGCCTTCCAGGTCATCAACACTCCGCTCGCCCAGGGCGGCTGGGTCGCCACGATCGAAGACATCACCGATCGCCGCCACCTGGAACAGGAGCGCGATCGCAACCACACCTTCCTGCGCGAGATCATCGACCATATCCCCTCGCGGATCACCGTGAAAGATGCCCGAACGCGGCGCTACCTCCTGGCCAACCAGGTGGCCGAGCAACAGCTCGGCGAAGCCCCGGAGACGATCGTCGGCAAGAGCGCGTTCGACCTTTACCCGACGGAAGACGCCGAGATCATCACCCGGGATGACGACAAGCTGCTGCAATCGCCGAACGGCCTGTTCCTGGATGAGCACATCTGGAATACCCCGGCCACCGGACGGCGCTATATCACTTCGACCCGGATCGGTATCCGCGACAAGTCCGGCGAGCCGCGCTACATCATCAATGTCGTCGAGGACGTCACCGAGCGACGGCGCGCCCACGAGAAGATCGCGCATATGGCGCATTACGATGCTCTGACCGACCTGCCGAACCGCACGCTGTTCCGCGAGCAGATCGAACGCGAGCTGGCGAAGGTCGGGGATCAGTTCGCGCTGCTCTACATCGATGTCGACGAGTTCAAGGGCATCAACGATTCGCTCGGCCACCACGTCGGCGACGAGCTGTTGAAGGCGATCGCGGGCCGCCTCCGTGGCTGCCTCAAGCACGGCGATCTCATCGCGCGACTCGGAGGCGACGAGTTTGCCGTCATCCAGACCGGGATCCAATCCTCGGCCGAGGTGCTGTCCTTCGTGACCCGGATCTACCAGGCGATCCGGCAGCCCTATCATTGTCTCGGCCATCAGCTCTCCACGGATGCGAGCATCGGCATCGCGCTTGCGCCGCAGGACGGCGCCGATCTCGACCAGCTCATCAAGAACGCCGACCTCGCGATGTACGGCGCCAAGGCCGAGGGACGCCGCACCCACCGCTTCTTCGAGCCGGAGATGGATGCGAGCGCCAGGGCGCGCCTGAGCATGGAGCAGGATCTGCGCCAGGCACTGGTGAACGGCGGCTTCGAGATTCACTATCAGCCGCTGGTCGACCTGCGCACCAACGACGTGTCGGGCTGCGAGGCGCTGCTGCGCTGGCGCCATCCCGATCGCGGCATGGTATCGCCGGCCGAGTTCATTCCCGTCGCCGAGGACACCGGCCTGATCAACGAGCTCGGTGATTGGGTGCTGCGCATGGCCTGCAACGAGGCCGCGACCTGGCCGTCGCATGTGCGCGTTGCGGTCAACGTGTCGCCGGTGCAACTCAAATGCGACACGCTGGCGCTGCGCATCGCGGGCGCGCTCGCCGCCTCCGGGCTGGACCCGCGCCGGCTCGAGCTCGAGATCACCGAGGCCGTGCTGATCCGCGACGACGAAGCTGCGCTCTCGATCCTGCACCAGCTCCGCTCGATCGGCGTGCGCATCGCGCTCGACGATTTCGGCACCGGCTACTCCTCGCTCAGCTATCTCAAGCGCTTCCCGTTCGACAAGATCAAGATCGACCGCTGCTTCGTCGCCGACATCGCGGAGACGAGCGGCGCACCCGTCATCGTGCAGGCGGTGGTGAACATCGCAGCCGCCAGCAGCATGACCACGGTCGCCGAAGGGGTCGAGACCGAGGCGCAGCGCGAGTTGCTGCGCGCGCTCGGCTGCACGCAGATGCAGGGCTACCTGTTCAGCCCGCCGAAGCCGGCCAGCGAGGTGCGGAAACTGTTCGGCCCGGGCGATGGTTTGCCCGGAGCCTTGCCGGTGGCGGCGGTGGCCTGATGGCGAAGCCAGCGAAGACGTCAAGCAAGACGTCGGCCAAGACCGTCGATGTCGCGGATTCCTATGCCGTGCGGCTGATGCAGCATCTGGTGGTGCCGACCTTCGTGATCGACCCCAAGCGCCGCGTCGTGATCTGGAACAGGGCCTGCGAGCGGTTGACCGGCCTCGCCGCCTCGGAGGTGATCGGCACCAACAAGCACTGGCAGGCCTTCTACGAGACCAGGCGTCCCTGCCTTGCCGACCTCGTCGCGCTCGACCGCCCCGAGCGGCTACCGGAGTTCTATTCCGAATATGCCGCGCGCGGCCATAACGGGCTCGGCTTTTCCGCGGAAAACTGGTGCACGATGCCGAAGCTTGGCAGCCAGCTCTATCTCGCCATCGACGCCGGTCCGATCCACGACGAAGCCGGCCATCTGATCGCGGTGGTGGAGACGCTGCGCGATCTCACCGACCAGAAGCGCGCCGAGATGGCGCTGAAGGAGCTCGCCACCAAGGACGGGTTGACCGGCCTTTCGAACCGGCGCTCGTTCGACCAGATGCTGATGAGCGAATGGGCCCGCGCCCACCGTACGCAGAAGCCGCTGGCGCTGCTGTTCGTCGACGTCGATCATTTCAAGCTGTTCAACGACCACCACGGCCACCAGACCGGGGACGAATGCCTGCGCGCGGTCGCCTCCGTCGTCAGCCGGCATGCCGTGCGTCCGCTCGATCTCGCCAGCCGCTATGGCGGCGAGGAGTTCGCGCTGATTCTGCCGGACATGGATTGCGATAGCGCCTGCGTCATCGCCGACGAGATCCGCTGCGCCGTCATCGCCTTGCGGATCGCTCACGGCGCCATGGGCGCCGGCGACCACGTCACCCTCAGCGTCGGGGTCGCCAGCCACATCCCCGGCGGCGCCGATGGCGGGCCCGACCGGCTGCTGGGCGCGGCCGACGAGGCGCTCTATGTGGCCAAACGCCTCGGCCGCAACCGCGTCATTTGCGCCGAAAGGGTGCTCGCCGAATTCGCAAGCCTTGGTAGGGAGGCCGCAGCGGTTCCGGTGCCCGTCCAGCGCAAAACCGCTTAAAGCGCAATGTGGCGAGAACCGGTTGCCCGCCCCGCGCCAATCGGCTAAATGAGCGAGCACTGCACCCGTAGCTCAGCTGGATAGAGCGTTGCCCTCCGAAGGCAAAGGTCACACGTTCGAATCGTGTCGGGTGCGCCAGCGTTTCTCTTGATACTCCAACGTTTTAGAGCGTTGGCGGTAGCTCCTCAAAAGCTCCTCAGACCGGCCGGTCACAAGCTGGTCACACGAGAGGAGCTTTTTGCATGGCGAGCCTACGGTTTAGAAACGGCAAGTGGCAGGTCCAAGTCAGACGCCACGGACACACTCCACAAGCCAAGTCCTTCCAATCCAAATCCGATGCACAACGTTGGGCACGGCAGATCGAAGCCGAGCTAGACCGGACGTTGATCCCCAACGATGTACGGTCGCTCAATACAATCACCGTTGCACAGCTCCTTACGCGGTATCGCGACAGCGTCACCAATGAGAAGCGTGGGCTTATTCCTGAGCGTAAGCGGATCGAAGTGTTCCTTCGTCAACGGTGGAGCGCCCTACCATTAGCGAAGGTCGATGCTGCGCTTTTCAGCAAATATCGCGACATGCGCTTGAAACTGGTACAGCCTGGCACAGTGATCCGGGAGTTGGGGCTGTTACGCTCCATCTTCGAGATGGCACGCCGGGAATGGGGCTACACTGCATTGCAGAACCCAATAGCCGGGCTTCGGAAACCCAAGGCACCGGAGGGCCGAGAGCGCAGACTGAAACCCGGCGAGCTACAGGCATTGACCAAGGCTTGTAGTGCAGTCAATGGTTCATGGCTCCTGCATGGCTTTCAGCTTGCTATCGAAACAGGCTTGAGGCGCGGCGAACTACTCGGCATCCGATGGCGAGACGTGAGCCTCGATAGAGCTGTCCTCCACGTACCCTTCACCAAGACGGACAAGGCGCGCACCATCCCGCTCACTGAGCGGGCTGTGGCAATTCTCATGGAACGCAAGGCAGCGTCCGATACGGGTGTTGAGTACGCATTCCCGATCAGTGCCAATGCCTTCCGACTAGCGTGGGAACGCTGCAAGCGCCGTGCAGAGCGAGCCGGTTGCA
Organism: Bradyrhizobium sp. CCBAU 65884; assembly: GCF_028128835.1. Classification (NCBI taxonomy): domain Bacteria; kingdom Pseudomonadati; phylum Pseudomonadota; class Alphaproteobacteria; order Hyphomicrobiales; family Nitrobacteraceae; genus Bradyrhizobium; species Bradyrhizobium sp. CCBAU 65884. The sequence continues at coordinate 166,134 of NZ_LBJU01000127.1, forward strand.
AGGGAGTACTGGAGCTACGTTTTCATGATCTGAGGCACGAGGCTGTAAGTCGGTTTTTTGAGAAGGGACTAAACACGGCCGAGGTTGCATCCATCAGCGGACACAGGGACTTGCGGACGCTGTTTCGCTACACCCACCTGAGGCCAGAGGACCTCGTTACGAAGCTACGCGAAAGCAAGGCGCTCGCGGCATGAACAACAACCGAGCCCTCGCAATGCCAAAGCACGTCGCACAGTTAATCACACTACCGCTAGAAAGTATGGGTCTACAGCCTTCGGGCGCTCAGGACGATCTCATTAGCTGCCCACTTCAATACGAAGACGGTACAGTTCTTTCTCTCGTCGTGATGTGCATAGCCGAGCGCAGGTGGTTCAGGGAAACGCCAATGCTAGTCATCTTGGCCGTATCTACTGAGGGAAGTCGGACAGCCATTGAGGTGCATTTCAGGGACACCATGAAGCCTCCCAACGGTCCCAGCGATGTAGCTTTCACTGTACGCCTATCAGCGAAGATCCGAGCAATAGCCTGGACAATCGCCGCAACTAGCGGGATGGGAGGATGGCTAAGCCTGCCCGGAAGACCGTCAGCGTAGCGACTTTTCGGCGCCCTCCCTATTAGAGAAACTAAACCTCTAGCCGACCCGAAGAACAACAAGAGCGCGAGCAAGCGCCAACTCGGCTTTCCTCATCAGTTATCAGCTTGGCCCTCTTATAGAACCAAGTGATAAACTAACAGCAACTGGCCTGACCGACCTCAACGTCGGCGGGCCTTTTTCTTTTGGAGAGACCAAAATGGCGCATGTCGATCCAGACATCGCAATAGCAGCAATGACAAGGCTTTGGCGCAATTTCGGCAACGAAGTCAGTAGCCCGCTTGTGCGATCGTGGCGCATAATGTGTGACGCACTCAATGCAGCCGGACAACCCAACTCAGTAGGATGGACTGCGCTGGCGATGCCGACAGGGATTGGAAAAACCCAATTCGCAGCTCTGTACTGCGCGTTGATCCCGAATCCGCAGATTACTCTTAACAACCTGAAATTGGGCAACCTGCACCCCGGCGTATTGTTCGTAACGCGCTTCACTGAAGAGGCCGATCTGTTTGTTGAACAAGTAAATCGGCATGCAGGCCGTAAAGTCGCAGCCGCATATCATAGCGACGCAAGCACGACCTTGGCCGATGCAACACGATTCCCCATTCTTGCGATTACTCATCGTGCATGCGAGCTTTATCAATCAGAAGATACAATAGCCACAGATGAAGGCACTATTTGGGAACATCTTACAGGGTGGCTCCAGTCTCGACGTGCAAAGATCATAATCGACGAAACTCCAAATTTCGCTGCTTGCGTACAGCTAAACTCAAACTGGCTGGCACAGACGCTTGGCGCGCTAAAATACCTCACTGATGCAAACCGAACGCAATACTCTGCACTAGAGGCGTTACTTGCGTCGATCACTCATCCAGAAACTACGAATAGAAGCAGACGGCTTCGTACGGATGAAATTGAGGATATTTATAAGATCGACACGAGACGGATGCGCGAGGCACTCTCTGCGGCAGACAACTATGCCTTGGCTGTAGAGTGCGGCCCGACAAAGACCTGCTTACGAGCGGTCGTGCAGAAGACCCTTTCCGCGATTGAAGCGATCCAATCCAATGGCTGGGCTTGGATCAGCTATCGTAACAAGATCGCGCAGCTAAATTCGGCAACGCTGCATCCTTCACTTCGCAACGGCTCCGGCATCATTCTCGATGCTACCGCAGCAGTATATCCGGGGTACGGTCTTCTTTCCCCACCGGCAAACGTCATCGCGGCTCCGGCCAGTGTACGGAACTACGATAATGTGAAGTTATATGTGGCGCGCGGCCACAAGGCGGGCAAAGGCTATATGGCGGACCACGTTGAAAAGCTGTGGCCTCAGTACAGGGAAGCGATTGAGGCCGCACTACCGAATGGCGAACGTATTCTAGTCTGCCTCCACAAAATCGCCCGTGAGAAGGTTGACGTTACCGCACTGCCTCGGATCAGCCTTGCGCACTACGGCGAAATAGATGGAAGGAACGATTGGGATACACACGAAGCTGTGGCGCTACTCGGCCTACCCTATTTGGATGGAGCCACCCCGGCCAATATCGCTCAGGCACTGCTTGGAGCAAAAACAACGGAATGGCTACAGACCCCAGCAACCCGGCATACCAAAGAGTACGACGATGTATTAGCCACCTTGCATCGCGGCCATATGGCCGCAAGTGCAATCCAAGCTATTCATCGTGTGCGGATGCGTCGCGCCATAGATAGCGCAGGCCGTTGCAAACCTACATCGGTCTTTTTATTACTGCCGAACGGTACGGACGGCGATGCGGTCCTTTCCGCAGTCATGAGCAGCCTGCCTGGCGCTCGAATGATCGGTTGGCAGGTCGAGTTCGCTAAACGGAAGAAGCGCACAGTACCTACTACTGAGGTGTTCCTTGAACTGTTCACGAACGCCCGGCCGGATGTCTACACAAAAGCGCAAGTACGATCAGCCAGCGGCATATCATCTGCGTCACTAGACAGGTTTATCAAGCGGATTCAGTGTCCATCATCGGCCGAGCGCCTAAACCTCAATGCTCTTGGCGTGAGCTATTATCCACAGCGCGGACAAGGAGCGGAAGCATACTTTGTGAAAGCATAGGCATTGGGTACGGCAGTGCCTACAACCTGAGTACAATGACAAGAGCAGAGGCCGCCGCGAGCGGCCTTTCTCGTTTCTATACTGGCCTGCCGTGCAAAGCGGGCCATAGAGCCGAACGGTTCGTGAGCAACCGGCAATGCGTCGCCTGCAACGCCATTAAGGCACGCCAGCGAGAAGCCCTCAGAGGCTTCACAGACCCGTCGTTCAGAATGTATCGCAATACACTAAGACGGACTGGCATGGCTCTCAGGGGCCGCGCGAGCCCCGCCAATGCAGTCGGCTGCGACCATCCCGAATTGCGCGATCACATCGCTGGCCAGTTTCGTACGGGAATGTGCTGGGAGAGGTATCGGCAATGGGAAGTCGATCACATCAGGCCGTTGTCGTCGGCGCGAACAATGAGCGAATTGATCTCGCTATGCCACTTCAGCAATCTTCAACCCTTGTGGCGAAGCGAGAACCTAAGAAAGGGCGGGGCCTAGTGCCCCGTCCTCAAACACGCGTCCGCATCTGTCTATTCATCTCGGTAGGAAGTACCTCTTCTGGCCCTCGTGCTCGCCTGTCCGGGCAAGACCTGTTGCAACAAGGGTATCCAAGACCTCCGCTATGCGGTCACGCCGTCGGCTAGTGTTCCTACCGTCAAGTATACCGGCGATGACATCCGGCGCGGCTGGAGAAGGCGCTTTTGCCAAAAGGTCACGCACCAACCTGATTTGCTCCAGGCCGTCGGTCGGCCATTTGGGACGTTCCAAAACATCTGGCAGTGTGACATCCAGCGTGCCGACGTGCTCTTCGACTGCCACGGGGACTTTGATACCCAGCTTTCCAGACTGGTATTCGGGGCGGAGCCAGCGCACAACGCCCTGCTTCTCTTCCGCCGCTCGCTCGTGATTGAGCAAAGTTAGCCGACTTAGAAGTTCATCCTCGGCCATCGCTTGTTCGGAACTTTTGTGTGGCAAGGGTAGCGTCGCTCCGGGCCTCCCGACCAATGAAGGGATCAGATCTTCCCATCCGTATGCAGCCAAGACGGTCCGATCAATGTCGTCGTGTATTTGTTTCAGTATAGAAATAAGCCCTGCTTGGTGAACGTCGCGCTCAACATCAGTGAGCGGCGGCAACTCGTCATCGTTCTCAAGTTCTCGCAGGCGCTCAAGCACGTTGTACATGTCCGTCATCGTTAGAAAGTCGTGCTCCGCCAGCCGCTCTTTTCGGAAGGTATCAAGCCGCTCACCGAGCGCGCGCAATTGCTCGGCGATAGCCGGATTCAAAGATGGGAACGGGAAGCAATTGAACGTATCTGAGTGCTGGTAAACTGGATCATTACCAACTCCCTGGCGTCCACCGCGCGCGATTGCAAAGGCGATGTGAACCCTTGAGCTCAGTACACTTAGCGCTTCCGGTTGTGACAGCGTTATCGCTACAACTTTAGTGTCAGGCAACACGTTTCCATCTAGGAAGATGAACGCGCGGTGTTTCGCTGTCCGGCAAGTCGCAATGTAACGTCGCTGGCCACGCAACGCCTGCCGCATATCTTCGCAGGTGTCAGCATACAGCCAGAATTTTTCTTTTCGCCGAGGACGCCTATTGCCGTCTCTCTCAGGCTTCACCCTGTCGAGCACGATCTGCGCCAACTGTGGGAACTTGCTGTTTACGTCTTTCCATTCAAGACCGTACAAATCGATGATGAATAGACCTTGATCGCGGCGCAGAAGGTCCCGTCCGATTTTGTAGGGCTTAATTCCAGCCTCTTGTTCTCCCTTGCGGTATCCTAGCTGAAAGGCTTCTTTGGCGTTCAATCGAAAGCCCTCACCAAGGGGTATGACCCCCTGATGAGCGAGGAGAGCGTTAGCCAGCAGTTTTTTGGGTGCGGAGGACGCAGAAGCGATGGTCAAGTTCGCGGAAATTTTTCCCGATGACGTCGCGAGCTCCACCGATCCGTCTGAACTTTCTCGAACAACTCGCTGATAGACGCCGACTGCCTCACCTAGTTCCCCCACGGTGAAGGCCACTCGAACTGCGGCCGAAGTGTCGTCGTCATTCCAGGGATGATCTGGTATTGCAAAAGCAATACGGGAGGCCGGTCGCTCCCGAAGAAATTCGTCGATGACCGTCCTATTGAATGACTGGGCTAGCTTATTCGTCGTCACGAAGCCAAAACGTTGAATGCTTCCTTTCTTTAGCAACTGCGAAGCACGCCACCACCAGTACATTACGAAGTCAACCGACGCGGCGATTTGCGGGTAGGCAGTACGCACCGCTGTGACATAGCCCTCTCCGAGCCGCTGAATCATTCTTTTGTTGCCGATGAATGGCGGATTGCCGACGATCAGGTCAACCTCCGGCCATGGAGCCGGCCGCGCACCAACATACTTGTAGAGTTCGACCTGGGCGTCGGGATCAGGAATCTCTTCGCCCGTTATCGGGTGAAGCTTCTTTGTTACCCCATCCCAACGCGACAACGGGTGTCCATTGGCATCTCGCAGCAACTCCTGCCGGTCGTAAGCAACAACTGCATCCTGCTGCTTGATAGTACCGTAAACGTCTAGCACCGGCTCTTGAATTGCATCCAGACCGCCCGTCTTGAGTTGCCACTTGAGATAACCGATCCAAAGAACCAGATCGGCGATGACGACCGCGCGAGGATTCAACTCAAGACCATAGAACTGATGTGGATCGACAGTGAAGCGTCCACCGGTTCGAGCCAAACGTTGCCCCACGAGGTCCCTACCGGCTACTTCCGGGTAGTCACTGTACCGATCCGGCTGTCCACCAAGAATGCTAATAGCTTCTAGCACCTCGCCTTCCAGCTTCTTCATCAGTTCAAGACTGACATAGAGGAAATTGCCGGTGCCGCACGCCGGATCTAGTACGCGGGTCGTACAAAGCCTGCGGTGGAATTTAAGTACGGTGGCTAAAGCTCCCCGATGATTCCCTTGGTCTCTCAGCTCGGTCACCTGCCCCTGAACCAACTCCCAGTCGGATCGCAGCGGCTCAATGATCGTAGGCACGACAAGACGCTCAACGTAGGTGCGAGGCGTATAGTGCGCCCCTAACTTCGAGCGCTCACGCGGGTCCAGAGCGCGCTCAAGCAGCGTACCAAAGATCGCCGGCTCGACATTCGACCAATCCTTACTAGCAGCAATCCACAGTTCGTTGATGTCCTCCCTGTCTAGTGGAAATGCCGACCTTTTCTTGAACAGCGAGCCGTTGAACTTCTTCAGAGTGACATTGAGGTGCGGAGCATAACCACCTTGGTCCATTACTGCCCAGAGGCTTTCCAGCGCTGCGACGAAGTGCTTGGGCGTGTCTCTCATTTGCCCGAGCAGCTTATGAAACCCCTTCTCGGGTATGAGCTGCGCGTCCTCCGCGAACATGGTGAATAGGCAGCGCATCAAGAACTCTGCCACGTCCTTAGCGTCGTACTTCTCTTCCAACCGCTTTGCTATCTTGGCGAGACGCTCGGCAATGTCCCTCGTGACCTCCGCAGAAATTCGCGTTGGATCGAGTGACCGAGGGTCCCTCCAGATTGCCTGCAAGCGCGCTTGAACGTTCGGATCGCGCAAATCGTCCATACTGATCCTGTAGGATTGCCGGTCAGGGAAGTGCGCGTAATTTTTCCCTTGGCCGGAGAAGTCAGCATAGACTTCGATCACATGACCTACGTCCACGACGAGTAGAAAGGGTGGGTAACCGTGCTCGACAGGCAGGGCGCGAGCATAATCCTCTGCCTGCTTGCGAGCAGCAAGCATCACCTGGTCCCAACCGCGTGTCCCACGCAGAGCGTGTCCTGACTTGAATTGCTGTTCGTCTTCACCAAGAAGCAGCAGTTGGTCAGCCGCGAGCCTGGCTTTTTGGCGCTTCCGAGATTGCTTTGCTTCGAGCACGAAGCAATTCTTCCGATAGCAATCGATAAAGCCGGAAGTGGTGGTCCCATCCGGATGCTTGAAGTCAACGCGACGCTCGAAGACGTAGTCATTTAGGGAGTTCTCCTCCCTTGCGAGATCGGGGCCGGTCAGGCCGAGGGCACCGCACAACCGCTCAATAAAAATCTGATAGTTAGCCCTCTCCGCCCCTCCGGACGCACTCGCGGCAGCGATCAACGCTTCTAGCTTCGTACCGTCAATCACCTGTTGCCCCACACTTGCAAGGTATTCGCAGCCACACACTCATAGCAACAAGTTGCTTCCGCGTCGCAGCGATTCTCAATCGGATTCTAAGCCGATCATCTAAAGGTAGACGAAAGTAGGGGCGGCAACTATCATTCTCTAGGGGGAGGGACACAGGGAATGCAGGGGCCAATCTTCGACGCGATACCCGTAACTTACCGGGGTCTTCTCGCGGATCAGCATCTCGTTGACGCTCAACAGTTCGGCAAGTCGCTTATCGGGGTGACTAAGCTAGCTAACAGCGTTTGTCATGAGATATTTCACGAAGAGATCACCCATGATCCGCGGTCATATCAAATCCGATTTTGCGTGGGGCCCAGTAAGGAGAATGGCCTCGTCCAAGAGATATTCGCCGTCGTCACTTCCGGCCAAATGCCGCTCTATACCCCTATCTTACTGACGGTCGGCAAGAAGCTGACGGAGCTTTTAGTAGGCGCTGTGATTGAGAAGGCGCTTGGTAAAAAGAAAGATACCAGCAACGCTGTCGACAAAATTCACGAACTAGCGATGGCACACAACGACTTTGCCCAACAGGTCCTTCGCGGACAGATGCGAGACAAGGCGGCGCTGATCAAGATCATCAATGAACTTCATCGCGAAAATAGAGCGTCGTTGCGGCAGATACCGGAGCCCGTCGGAAGAACTGTGCGGTCGTTGCAGATCGGCAGCAGTCGCCATTCGTCGGTCATCGACGAACCAGCCGCCGAGGTGCTGCGCTCACCAGAGCTACTTACACTGGGTGAGCCGGTCACTTACGATGTGAAAATCCATGGCGTGTTCAAGACGAACGGCGCTTGCCGGATTGAGATCCTGGACCAAAAGAAAATTGTTTCTGGAAAGATCGCCGACGCTACTCTCGATGCGCCTCACAATGTCTATACGAAGGCGCTCGATGAGGGAGCGGTTCTCCGCGTTGTCGCTCAACCGACGATGAAGGACGGCACGCTGCACCGACTTTTTATTACTGGCGCGAAGATCGCGCCGAAGAAACGCGGCAAGACACAGGGACATTAGCGGCCCCCACGCGTTGCTCGTAACAAGCTTCCGAATTTGGGTGACGGACACGCTAACGACGCAAGAATGGAGCTACGCGGAATGGGACTGTTCGACAAACTTTTCGGTAGTGCCCGTACCACTCAACCATCTTCGGCAAGCCGTGAGCCAATCCCAAGAGGGGGGCGAGCGGAGTTCATTTCTCCAACTGATGGCTCGATAGTGCGCTCGGAGCACACTGCGTGGAAGATTGACACCCAACCTCACCGAAGCGCACCAGCTTCGGCTCCCATCGGCGACCGCAGCGGCCGCCCCAAAACTGGCGCCTGAGGTTGCCAATTTGCTATCTGCGCGTCGATTTGCTTAACGAACCAAATTGATTTGGCTTCTCTCGGGAGTAGAATGACGCTTTTCATGCAGCTTGTTCGAACGGAAGCACAATGGATTTGGCAACCATCAAGGCCGGGCTCGACCTAGCCAAGGCCGTGAAGGAATGGGTACCTAGCAACCGCGACGATCACACGGTTCGTCAACAAATCTGCGATGCTTTGCGCACTTTTTACTTCATGCCGCGCGGCATCGTTTTACTTTTGAAAAAGGTCGATGCAGATGAACGCATTTCAGAAGAAGAACTCTCACAGGCGCTACTAGACTTCAATGATCGCGAGCCAGCCGTCGCGAGAGCCAGCGACCACCTCCTGTTTGAAAGACTCATCAGAGAACGAGGCTTGAGCCTGCGAGCAATCCAAAACCTAGAATTGGTCCGTGCGGGTAAAATCAGTCTCCGCCGGGATATTCAACGGGAGATCAATTATTACGGGAGGGGCAGGACGAAACCTAATAAAGAACGGGTCAGACTTCTCTTAAGCGAAATAGACAGGCTAAACACACTAATCATTGAAGTCGAGGAAGCAGTTCGCGCGCATCAAAGATAAAGATAGAGAGATACGCTGACCGCCCTAGGAGTGACGATTTTCATAGTGGGCATCAGACCTAAGTCTAGATCCCCGCCTCGCAACTTTACGTCGCGTAGTTTATAGATACTCATTGTGATGGCCTCCTAAGGTACTGAGGTCGGCTAACTGAGGGGGCGGGACGGTGCTTAAGGCGGTGGGCCGGAGACTATGGTCGCGTCTCGGAGCCATTTGGATTTTGTCCCATACCGTTATGGTTCTACTGGGAGCGCTCTTTCTCGGGACCTGGTCGCGTTCTTGGATGGGAGCTGGGCTCGCCGAGGGAATAGGCGGTTCATTGATTGCCTCGGGTATAGCCGGCGTGTCGCTATTCCTCTACGTATCGTTCACCGACGCCCTGCGGACGCAACTCGAAACGATTAGTAAGGCTGGGCTTTTTGCTATTTACCCAGGCCGCTCCGTTCAAATTCGAGAGGCCTATCAGCATCGGCTCGATGTTGCCCGAAGGATTGACCTGATCGGCTATGGACTATCTTCCTTCAGGCAAGACTTTTTGGAGCATTTTGTCGATTGGTCACGACGTGCTCAAGTTCGCATCTTGCTAATTGATCCGGATTTTCCCACTCCAGCGCATAGTCTCGTAGATCAGCGTGACCGCGAAGAGCACCATTCTCCAGGCAAAACCAGAGGCGACATTCTCGCATTTGAAGACGCGGTCTCGAAGCTCTCCGGTCTAAGGCGAAGTCAGTTCAAGGTGCACAGGGTCGCCTGCATTCCTGCGATCAACGTGCTTCGCATGGATGATGAGATTTTTTGGGGGCCGTATCTGCTGCACCAACAAAGCCGTAATACTCCAACGCTCTTGGTGTCGCGCGGCGGCTTTCTATTTGATTCTCTTGAGAAACACTTTGAGGCGCTATGGAGTTTAAGCACGCCCTCACCTCTACGATGAAGCACGTTATCGCACGACCACGTGTTCATATCGGCTTAGCCGACATGGGGAACGCATCTCCTCGTTCGTTCGGTGGAGTTGGCTTCTCGCTCGACTGCGAACCGACCATCATTGAATTTGAGAAGTGCCAAACGGTCAAGATTGTCGGAACAGAGGCGCTCGACACAAGGGCTCAACATGAGATTTTCGCGCTTACTGAACGATTGAAGTCTGTTCGGCAGGGCATTGGCTTCAACGCAACGATTCGATCAGTTCCTAAGCAGCACGTTGGCTTGGGAAGCAAGACATCGCTCGCGCTTTCGATCATTGCTGGCGCAAACGCAATCAATGAACTCGGTTTCTCTAGTGATGAAATGCAGCGGCTTAGCGGTCGAGGAGCGGCTTCAGGTGTAGGACTTCATGCGTTCTTTCAGGGTGGCATAGTTTGGGATGTCGGGCATCGTTTTTCCCCAGGGATGCGCCTCTTGCCTTCAAGCACGAAGATCGCGACAGATATTCCGCCGCTGCTGGCGCGATTAGCATTTCCGACAGTGTGGCAAATTGCTCTCCTTTTGCCGGACGAGCCGACGATGTCGGGAGACGATGAGGCCACATTCTTCAGCGAAAATGCGCCAGTGCCAAAGGAGGAGGCGCTCGAAACGATGGCTATACTCTATCACGGAGTGCTCCCATCATTCGCGCTTAGCGATTACAACACTCTCTGCTCGTCACTACGAAGTTTGCATCAAGTAGGCTTCAAAATGCGAGAAGTGCAGAGGTGTAGCGCGCGAACTCAGTCTTGCTTAAGGACGCTTTTTGACCATGGTCTTGCAGCTGGAATGAGCAGCGTTGGCCCTTTGCTGTATATCATCCTGCCCTGTTCGGACCGCGAACGCCTCGGTTGTGTTAGATCAGTTAGTTCGGATTTTGGTGTTCCAATATTAAGCGTGGCGTCCGGCTGGAACGCAGGCTACGAGCTCCGGGCAGGGGCATGGCGATGAGACCTCAATACGGAAACGCCTTGCGATTTGATCGCGTGCTTACGGTCTATTTCTATACGTCGAACGCCGATAAGCTGCTCCAGGCTAAGCTGATGTTCATGCGGCACGGATATGCACTCCGTCACTATAGGGGCCGGCGAGAGCCATACGATGAGGACTATTCACTTGAAACAAGACAGCTGCTCGATCGCGCCATAGAGCAGGTTAACGCGGAGTTCGGTGTACGCTCGATATTTTTCGTTGAGGATACCTCTCTGAGAATCGAAGCTCTGAGCGAGGGCGCGACAGATTATCCCGGGCTAGCGGTTAAAGAGTGGTTCTCCTCAGCATCGTTTGAGGCGCTGGATCGTGAGCTTAGGAAGAAGGGCAATGACAGAAGAGTTGTAGTCAAATCCGACATTGCACTTTATTTGCCAACTCTTTCTCGCAAAGTCTTCTTTCATGGAGAAACGGAAGGGGCGATTGCGACCTCTCCGCCTGCATTTTCGCCCTCAGCTCAGTATCCCTGGCTAACGCCAGATACCTTTAATGGATGGTTCATCCCGCAAGGCGCCACAAAGCGGCTGGGAGAGATGGAGTTCGAAGAATCGTTGACCTTCGATTTTAGGGCGAAGTCGTTGTCTGCTCTCATCTCTCGTCTTGAAGAACTGAACTTGGCGCTGAACATTCCGCCCAACTTCTACATCGTTCGACGGCCCGCTTTGCCTCCTATTGCTGAGCAACAATTATTGTTCAAAGAGCTAATGCAGGAGGACAAGCCTTCTCAGGTGCTGGTCGTCATCGGCAACAAGTGCGCTGGAAAGACTACGCTGAGCGATTACCTCATCGCTAGAGACGACGTCATGGTTTTTGAAGCGAGCTCTGTACTGCGCAGCCTCGCAAGTGAAGCTGATGAGCAGGTCGAAACAGCGGATGACGCATATAGGTTCCTATTCGCTCATGGCTTGGACTGTGTCGCGCATACTATCGCAAAATACATTGAGCGCAGTCCGGCAAGTCTCAATGTGGTAACCGGTCTACGAACAGTTGAGGAGGTCTCGCTACTAGTCGAACGCTTCCCCAGCGCGCGGATCGTCTTCGTTGATGCTGACGTTCGGACCAGATTCGAGCGCCATGTTCGCCGGGCGCGGGACAAGGACGTAAAAACGTTCGTTGACTTTGTGAAGCAAGACGAACAACAGGCCCGCTTTGGCGTGCTGAGGGTTCCTACAGAGATAGCAACCGATGTGGTTCGCAACGATGGTACACTAGAGCTCTATAAGGAGAGGATTGATTCGCTGATCGTGACCATGACTGGTAAGCACAGGGCTCCTACTCAGTCGCGCAATCAGAAGAGCGAACTTTATCGTACATTGAACGCGCTTCGAGCCCTCGGCTCGGCTGCAACGTGCGCTGCAATTTCGGAGAAGGCGGCTGAATTGGGAACTCCTGTTCGCAAGTACAATACGAACCGTGCCCTCAAAGCAGTTCCAGAGTTCGCAGAGAGGGTAAAGCGATCAGAGGAATTGCTAAGGTACAAGTTGACCGCACGCGGAGAAGCGCTTCTTCAGCTATTGGAGAAATTCGATCATTTTCAAGGTCACCGGATAGCACTTTAATTCGCTATCGTCCTGAGCGCCAATTGTTGGTGTTACCCCGGGACCACGGCAAGATTGTTGCATATGGGCTTGAGCGCCATCGAAGCACTTTTCGCATTAGAGATATTATCGCAAAGGAATGCTGCCTTCCAAAAAGTAGCGGGTCGGATTGTCGGTACAGCTGGCTTTGCCGCGAACGGCGGACCAGTATTTGCACAGTTCCGGCCAGACTTCGCGCAAGAGTTCAGATGCCAGATTCGACGAAATTTTTCGTAGACGTATCTAATAGACCATTAGGGCAAAACTCCCCCGTACGGGCCTCCATCAGCTTGTCGCGGTCACAGCACGGTCACAGCAGTCACACCAATTCTGCCTTCCGTGACTTGACCTATGGGAGAGCATGCCCTTAACTCATTGTCGGTGATCGCCTGTCTTTCAAGGACTTTTGAGACCTAGCACCAGAGAGACGCCAAGCCCACCGAACCGGTCGAGTTGCCCTCCGAAGGCAAAGGTCACACGTTCGAATCGTGTCGGGTGCGCCAGTCTTGCGGCCGTTTCAGGCCGACGCTCACGTCAGCACCGCGATAATCGCCTGGATCTGATCGGAAGCCGACGTAACCAATCCGTCATATGACGTCTGGCCGTGTGCGGCGGCGTTCAGGATGCATTCCGCCACGGCCGCTTTCAGACCGAACACCGATTGATGGGCCGGTACGCTCGCCATCACGGTCTCCAGCGCTTGACGCATCGTGTGAATGAGCTCGGAGCTGTATTGCATTGGCTGTCCTCCGTGGGCTCATATTAGGTCGCGTGACCATGCTTGCCACTCACAAGCCTGAGATTGCTCTTTGAACTGGTTGAGGTTGAATGTCTCAATTCAAACGCCAGATGGCCGCATTGAGCACGCCGGCAAACGCGACCCAGGCGGCGTAGGGCACGAACAATGCGGCGGCCAGCCTGTCTCGTGATGCCTCGAGACCGATATAGGTCACGATCGCGACGAACAGGCCGATGAGGATGACGAGCGCGGCGCCGATCTGGTGCATCGTGAACATGACCGGAGACCAGGCGAAGTTCAGCGCGAGTTGCGTCGCCCAGACCAGCATTGCCCGGCCCGACGGCTCACGGCGAAAGGTCCGCCAGCCCGCGATGGCGATCATGATGTAGAGCAGGGTCCAGGCCACCGGAAACGCCCAGTTCGGTGGCACGAAGGCCGGTTTTGCGAGGCCGGCATACCAGTCTCCGGGGAGATTGGTTGCGCCGATCAGCCAGCCGATGCCGACCACGCCCACCACGAACAACAACAACTGAAACATCCATCACCTCGCGCATCGCATCGCGCAATTGTATCATCTTTCCATGAGCGAATCCGACACGGTGACCGGCGAAGCCTCGCCCGTCCGCAAGATCATCCATATCGACATGGATGCGTTCTATGCATCGGTGGAGCAGCGCGATAATCCGGACCTTCGCGGCAAGCCGGTCGCGGTCGGAGGCTCCGCGGAACGCGGCGTCGTCGCGGCCGCCAGCTACGAGGCGCGCCAGTTCGGCGTTCGCTCCGCGATGCCTTCCGTCACTGCGAAGCGGCAGTGTCCCGATCTGATCTTCGTCAGGCCGCGCTTCGAGGTCTACAAGGCGATCTCCAGGCAGATCCGCGACATCTTTGCCGAACACACGCCCATCATCGAACCCTTGTCGCTCGACGAGGCCTATCTCGACGTGACGGAAAACCTGCAAGGCATCCCGCTGGCGCGCGACATCGCGCTGAAGATCCGCGGGAAGATCAAGGCCGAGACTGATCTCAACGCGTCGGCGGGCATCTCTTACAACAAGTTTCTGGCCAAGCTCGCCTCCGATCATCGCAAGCCCAACGGTCAGTTCGTGATCTCGCCGGAGATGGGCCCGGCCTTCGTCGAGACGCTGCCGGTCGGCAGGTTTCACGGCATAGGCCCGGCGACGGCTGCGAAGATGAATGCGCTCGGCCTGTTCACCGGCCTCGACATCCGCAACCAGACGCTGGAGTTCATGAATGCGAATTTCGGCAAGTCGGGCGCCTATTACTACTGGATCTCGCGTGGTGTCGACGATCGTCCGGTCCGGGCCAACCGGATCCGCAAGTCCATCGGCGCGGAGACCACGTTCTCGACCGACCTCGCCGAATATGGCGCGCTGGCGGCCGAGCTCAAGCCTCTCGTCGACAAGGTCTGGCGGCATTGCGAGGCGACCGGCAATCGCGGCCGCACCGTCACGCTGAAGATCAAGTTTGCCGACTTCGAGATCATCACGCGCAGCAGGTCCGTCGCGGCGGCCGTTGCGGGGCGGGACGATCTGGAACGGCTGGCGTGCGGCCTGCTCGAAGTCGAGATGCCGCTACCCAAGCGCGTCAGGCTGCTGGGTGTCTCGCTGTCCGCGCTCCAGACCGGGGACGATGCGGAGCCGCAGCTGACCTTGGGCATTTGAACGGGGCCGACAGGCCCCTCGGCAAACGCGACATCTTTATCCGCGACGCGGCGCAAAACCTGTCGTAGAGACAGTAAAACACGATTTTTCGCGATTGATGCTGGAATGCTCGCCTTATTGATACGCCTCGGATTGCGCTTCGAAGACCGCATCGAGGAGCGCCGGTTTGTCGACCAATACGTCCGAGGCAGTCTCGGGTGGACGCAGATCGCGATGCTGCTCGGCGCCGCCACCTATGCCGGCTACACCCTCTGGGATTGGGTGCTCTATCCCGAAGTCGTTCCGACCACGCTTGCCATCCGTGGCGGCACCGCACTGTTCGTGCTGCTCCCGCTGACCGCGTTACTGTCACGGCGCTTGATGAAGCCATGGGCAGAGACGATTTTCCTCGTCTATTGCGTCATTCCCGGCTGCATCCTGCCGAGCATCTATCTCGTCCTGCCGTCGGGCTTCACCTTTGCCGCCCCCGGCATGATGATGATCATTCTGTTCGTCTCCACCATGCTGCCCTTGCGGATCGGCTCGCTGGCGATTTTCTGCCTTCTGTCATGGCTGGCGCTGCTGGTCGCCGAGACGTTCGCACCGGCGATGCCGGTGGGCCTGAGATTCATCAATCATTCTCTCGTCGGCAACGCCTACGCATTATCGCTCTACGCCGTGGCTGCGCGCGAATACCGGGCGCGAAAGCAATTCCGAACGTCGGAGGCGCTGCAGCGGGAGAAGGAGCGTTCGGAGAAATCGCTGCGCGATCTGCGCGCGACCCAGGAACATCTGGTGCAGGCAGAAAAGCTCGCCTCGCTCGGTCGATTGGTGGCCGGTGTGGCTCACGAGGTCAGCACCCCGCTTGGCCTCGCCCTGACGACCTCGACGGCCATGCAGACCGATCTGCAGACAATGGCCGACGCATTGGGCGGAGCGTCGGTCCGGCGATCCGATCTGACCAAGGGAATTGACAGGCTCAAACAGGGGCTCGACCTGACCTTCGACAATCTGCATCGCGCATCCGAGATGGTGCACGGCTTCAGGCAGGTCGCAGTCCACCAGGCCGACGAGGACCGGCGCGCCTTCGAGCTCAAGGATTGGCTGGCTGAGCTGATGTCCAAGCTTGGGCCGCTGCTATCGCACCATGCTCTGACGATTGACGTCCAATGCCCGGCAGGCATCAAGCTCAACAGCTACCCGGGAGCACTCGCGCAGGTGATCAGCAATCTCGCCCTCAATACCGCGGGGCATGCTTACCCGGACAAGAGAGGCGGCAGATTCGCGCTCACAGTCAGCCAGCCGGACGCGAAACGGGTCCGGCTGGTCTGCACCGACGACGGCGTTGGGATATCCGAGGAATTGCAGGCGCAGATCTTCGATCCGTTCGTCACGACCGGCCGCGAGAGCGGACATGCCGGCCTCGGGCTGCACATCGCATTCAATTTGGTGGCCTCGTCCCTGAACGGGCGCCTGCGCCTCGAAAGCAAGAGGGGTCCAGGGACTCAGATCGCGATCGAGATCCCGATCGATGCATGAAACTGCGATCGCTGGAGCCGCCTCGGAGAGCGGCGCGCGGCCGACGGTGACGGGATTTTCAACCCCGCCACCGGTAAAGCTCGACCCGCTCGGGGGCAATCAATGTCTCACGTGCTCGAACACGACGATCACGCCGGTCGGCTCGGGCTCGTGCGCCATCAGGCGCGTCAGGTCGGAATCACCCCAATCGGCGAGGCTGACGACTTCGCCGCTCTGGCGATCGGCACCGAGCGATGGTGTGGGCTCGAGGACCTTGAGGCCCATCTCGTCGACGAAGAAGGTATGCTCGCCGAACATGCTGTTGAGCTGCGGCATGGCCGGATGTTCGTCGGGCAGCACCTGAGCGCCGAGTTGGTTGACGGTCTGCTTCACCTGTTCGGATGTGAGCTTCATGAGCTGCTCCGTTTCTGTATACGGTTTCGTTGGCCCGGGGCGGGAGCACGCGTTCCCTACGCCTTTGTCCGCCTGGCTCGATTCCGAACAGGTGCTGCGCACAAATGTTCCCAAAAAATGTATTTCGTGATCGCGCGTTGCATCTGCCGCGCTCGCGGCACGAGATCGCCACAAGATACACACGATTTATCCGCGGGCGGGTCTAATCGACGGCTTCGACGATCCGGATGTCGCGGTCCGCACCGTCTCCGAGCAGATCGTGAGCTGCCTGGTAGGCCGGGCTTGCATACGCCGCCTTGGCGCGCTCGACGCTGTCGAACTCGATGAGAACCACGCGCTCCATTTGGCCGAGTTCGAAGGCCGCAGCCGGCATCCCGCGTGCGAGCACGCGGCCGCCCGCCGCTTCGATCGCCGGACGCGACAGTTTGGCGTAAGCCGCCATCGCATCGGGATTCTTGATCGCGCGGTAGGTGGCAACCCAATAGGCTTTGGCCATTTTTCTTTCCTGGCTTCGGGGACCTGCTACGCGCTGCGGCTTTCACCGACCGAGAGCGCGCAGATGCGTGACAGATATGTGTAGGGCAGACCGGTCTCCTCGGCCCAGGCATTGAACTGCGCCTGCACCTTGGCGAGATCGCCCTTCGACTTGACCTCTTCGGCAATGTCGAGACCGGCATCGCGCAGGCAAGCTACCACGTCCCCGGACGTCACAAAGCCATCCCACCCGACGAAGCGCAGCAGCATCTGCCCGGTATTGCCGCCGAGCCGGCTGCCGCGCCTGGTCATGAGACCGAGCAGGCCGATCTCGTCGGACGAGGGCCACTTCGCCAGAAATTTGCCGAAGCTGCCATGCTCCTTCGCGATCTCCTGCACGAAGGCGGCGTTGTCGCGCACCGACATGATCTTGGCGCCATTGCGCACGATACGCGCATCGCGCAGCAGGCCTTCCCAATAATCCTCGGGCTGGAAGGTGAGCTTGGCCGGCTGGAAATGCAGGAAGGCGTCTTCGAAGCCGTCCCATTTCGTCTCGATCACGCTCCAGGCAAAGCCGGCGCAAAACACGCGCCTGGTCATTTCGGCGAGGACGCGGTCGTCGCCGAGCTTGGCCAGCCGCTTGAGGTCCGGCTTTGCCGGCATCAATTTCTCCAGCGCCTTGGGCCCGCCCTTGCGCTTCTCAGCGCGGGCACGAATGGTCTTGAAGGAGGTCATGCGGACATCCGCGTTGATGGATCGTCAAGACACCAGAATTGGCTCAAGAGGTCCAGCACCGCGGAGGTGAAGTCCGTGATGCCGGCGCGCCAAGCGCACGTGGTCGGGTCCTCGGACAAGGACGTCGCCGCTCGCAAGCGGGAGCGGGTGGATAGCGGTTGATTTCATCTCAAAGTTGTTATTGGATGCCGCTGCCAGTGAAGCGGCCTCAGTCACCGCCTCGCTGGGACTGCGGTTTGCGTGGCCCTTTCGGCCCTCATGCGAGGATCGATCTTTGTGTCTCCCTATCGAGACAGGCGTTTTGCGAGATGAACCGACTGCCAGTCTCCCTGCCCGGTGTCGTTGAACCCAGCCTTCCTGGCGAGGCTGCGCATTTCGGCATTCGTGCGCGCGGTCTCGGCGGCGATCATCTCATGGCCGAGATCGATCGCGCGCGTTTCCATCGCCGTCATCATCTGAAAGCCGAGCCCCATGCGCTGGAAGGCATCGGCAACGGAGATGGCAAATTCGCCATGCCGAGCCATCGCATCGTACGCGTATAGCGTTTCGCCGATGATCCTGCCCCGTCCCTCCTCCCTGAGCTCGGCGAGCAAGGTGAAGTGGTCGCGGCCACCGCTCTTGGCGACGCATTCGGCCGCGACCACGGAGAGATCGGTTCGCGCGCCCATGAAGCGCTTGCTACGCGATGTCGTGGAAAGGCTGGTGAAATAGACCGAGAGGCTCTCGACATCGGATTCGCTGGCGGTCCTGATGCAGACCATGCCCTTCGTTTCGGCCAGTTCGACCGGCTCGATGACGGCTCCCGGAAACAGCTGTGACATGCGTGATGCTTTCGGCAGGTTGCTGGGACTTGCAGACCTAGCCGAGGCCGCGCGCCGTCCGCTTGGACGGAGCTGCCAATCATGCGGATGAAAACGAACAGCTCGTTTTCATGTGCCGCGCGTCACACACGGGAGAGCGAAGGCACCTCCTCGGGCACGATCGCCTGAAGGCCGCCGAAGCGGCGCTCGCGGCCGTGGAAGGAGGCCAAGGCGGCGGCGAGATCGCTCGGGTCGAATTCGGGCCACATCCGCTCGGTGAAGTGCAGCTCGGCATAGGCGCCTTCCCAGAGCAGGAAGTCCGACAGCCGCTTCTCGCCCGAGGTGCGGATGATGAGATCGACGTCGCGCAAGCCGGCTTCGCCGGTGACGAGCTGCGAGAAGGCTTCGCGGGTAAGGCTCGTCAGCGCGGCCGCCTTCGCCGCGGCATTGAGGATGGCGTCGCGCGCGGAATAGTCGACGGCGATACGCAGGTGCAGCGTCGAGCCTTCAGCGGTCGTCTCTTCGGCGCGCGTGATCGCGTTGGCGATGCCGTCAGGCAACCGGTCGCGGCGGCCGATCACGGTGAGGCGCACGCCGTTCTTGACCAGGCTCTGCACCTCGTGGGCGAGATAGAAGCGCAGCAATGTCATCAGCGCCGCGACCTCGGCCTTTGGTCTCCGCCAGTTGTCGGTGGAGAAGGCATAGAGCGTCAAGGTGCCGATGCCCTGTTTTGGCGCGGCCTCGACGATGCGGCGGATGGCCTCGACGCCGGCCTCGTGGCCGCGCACGCGCGACAGGCCGCGCCGCGTCGCCCATCGTCCGTTGCCATCCATGATGATGCCGACATGAAGCTTCTCGTTGCGGGACGCAAGGTCACTTTGCATTGCAAAGTCTCCGGTCAAAAAGGGGGGAAGATCAGGTCGAGACGATACCGAGGCGGCCGAGCGGCGGCGCCTCGCGGCCGGCGGCTTTCGCAGCGTCGCGCACCAGGCGCTCGAGCACGGCGAGATAGTCGAGGAAGCGGCGGCGCCCGGTCTTGGTGAGGCGGCAGCTGGTGTGCGGGCGGTTGCCCTCGTAGCCCTTGGTCACCTCGACGAGGCCGGCCTCCTGCAGCACGCCGAGGTGCCGGCTGAGATTGCCGTCGGTGAGGCCGCAGAGCTGTTTAAGGTCGGCGAATGCCAGCCCCTTGGGATGCGCCATCAACGAACTCAGAAGCCCGAGCCTCGCCTTCTCGTGGATCACGCGGTCGAGCCCTTCATAGGAGAAGGGCGCGCTGTCAGTCTTCGACATCATGGTCTCCGGATGCGACATAGAGAATGCCCGCCATCACCGACTGCCCGATCACGAAGGGCAGGCCCATGGTCCACGGCGACAACGTGTGCGTCTGGCTCGCGAGCACCACCACGGCGAAGCCGGACACGAAATACCAGGCACCGGCGAGCGCAACGGTGCGCGGCAGCGAGCGGACGGAAGCGAAAATGCCGAGCGATACCAGGATCTGCCACAGGCCCGGGAGCAGCCAAAGCGTCTCGGCCGCGAACTTCCACATCACCACCGCGAGCAGCACCCCGGCAACGCCTGCCGGCAGGAACTGCTCGACCGCCTGGTGGATCATCGCGTCGGCCAGACCCGAATGATGGCGGTGCGAACGCGCACGCATCTCGATCCCGATGATCAGGCCGGACAGCGCGGCGGCTATGAACCAGCCGAGGAAAAAGCCGAGCGGCTCGCCGGTGGGATCGCCCAGCAGCCAGAATTGCAGGATCGCGGTGAGTAGCGCGACAGCGCCGGTCGCTGCCATCGTTGCCGGGCCATAGCCGCGGAACGCCGTACCAGCCGCAATCTGGCTGCGAATCGCCACGATGTCGGCCAGTGCCTTGTCGAGATCGCGCATTGGCAACGGCAGAACCTCGCTTCGCCCGTGTCTCCGGGATTGCTCGTCCCGTTACTTTGTGATGCAAAGTATATGGCATCGCAAAGCAAACGCAAGCTCGAAAGTTGCTGCAAGAGGATACCGCCGGCCCAGACAACTGCCGGTTGCGCATCCCCTACTCCCGTAGATAAGATGCGGTCCAAAAGCGTCCCGGGGGCTGGTATGTGGCTTAAGTCATTAATTCTCGGATCTTTATTGCAAATTGGTATCGCCGGAGCCGCGAATGCGGCGGGCCCGTTCGGCAGCGTCAATGTCGGCAATTGGATCGGCGGCGCCTTCAGCAACGACCAGACCGGCGCCTTCTCCCATTGCGCCGCGACGACGCCTTACCTCAACGGCGTTATCCTGGTGGTCGGCTACAACGCTGTCGGCACCTGGTCGCTCGCCTTTGCGAGTCCCAGCTACCGCTTCAAGCAAGGTGAGAACGCCGCGATCGACGTCATCTTCGACGGACAGGAGCAGGCGAGGCTGTTCGCCACGGCCAATCAGCCGAACATGCTCACGGCGGTCATGCCCGCCAACGTGGTGCGTACATTTCAGAAGGCAAGCCTGATGGTCGCAACCAGCGGCCGCACCGTGCTGAATTTCGATCTGACATCGACCGGGCCGGTGATCGCGGCATTGGCGAATTGCGTGAGCAAGGTGAAAGCCGACGGGCTCGACAAGGCCGGCGACTTCACTAAGGGGGCGGCCAAACCGGCCGCCACGGCGGAGAAGCAGCCATCACCGCCGGCGGGCAGTAAAGTTGCCAGGGCCAAGACCGGCACCGGCTTCGTGGTGAGCGCGAACGGTCACATCGTCACCAATCACCATGTGATCGACGGCTGCGTTGGCGACATCAAGGGCAATCTCACCGGTGAGGTCTCGATGGTGCTGCGCGTCGTGTCGAGCGACGCAAGCAACGACCTCGCTCTCCTGCAGGCGCCATCGACGACGACATTCAAGGACTTTGCGCGGATTCGCGACCGCTCGATCCGCTCCGGCGATTCCGTCATCGTCATCGGCTTTCCGTTCCATGGCTTGCTCTCGTCGGACTTCACCGTGACGACCGGCATCGCGAGCTCGCTCAGCGGCATGCGCAACGATACGCGCTTCCTGCAGATCAGCGCGCCGGTGCAGCCCGGCAATAGCGGCGGCCCGCTGTTCGACACCACCGGTCAGATCGTGGGCGTGGTCACCGCAAAGATCCCGGCATTGCGCATCGCCGCCGCGACCGGCAACATTCCGGAAAATATCAACTTCGCCATCAAGACCGGCGCGCTGCGTGACTTTCTCGACAATTCCGTGGTGCCCTACCAGACGGCCGAGCCGAAGGGTGAGCTCAAGACCACCGACATCGCCGGAAACGCCAGGCCGTACACGATGCTGATCTCGTGCAACGCGACGGAGCAGGCGGAAGCGAAACGATAGCGGCGCGAGCCGTAAGCCGGACGGAGCGACATCCGGCTACGAAGTCAGTCGATCCTCAATACGGAGCAACAGGCCGCACGCGCCGCGGCGGCCGCGGTTGCGCCGGCAGCCCTTGGCCGTAGGCGAAGCGCGGATTGCGATCGCAGTACAAGAGCCGGCCGGACACGCTGGCCTGGCATTGTTCATAGCTGCTGTAGGTGCATTCGCCGGGATAATCAAATTCGCCGCCCTGGGCGCACCATGGATAGTCGCGCGCGGCCGCGGGCGTGACGGTGGCGAAGCCGGCCAGGACCGCCGCACTGAACGTCAGCAGCACCAATTGCGTCTTGCGCATGATCCAACTCCTCTCTAGCTGGCCCGAGATACGGCGCCATCCCTTATCAGGTTTCGCAGCGCCGTTTTATTCCAGATCAACGAAACAAAGCACGCAAGAAAAAAGCCCTGCCGGACTGCAGGGCTCCTATCCTCACGATCACAAGACCGCTACTCGACCTTCAGGCCGGCGAACTCGACGACCTTCTTCCACTTCTCGGTCTCGGCCTTGATCTCCTCGCCGAACGCCTCGGGCGTCTGCGCCCGCGGCTCGCCGCCGAGCTCGACCAGACGCTTGGCCATGTCGGGCTCCTTGATCACCGCGTTGACCTCGGCGTTGAGCTTGGCGATGATTTCCTTCGGCGTGTTCTTCGGCGCGCCCATGCCGAACAGTGCGCTGGCCTCATAGCCCTTGACGGTGTCTGCGATCGGCTGCACGTCAGGCAGCTGCGGCGAGCGTTCCGTGGTGGTGACGCCGATGGCGCGGAGCGAGCCGGAGCGGATGTGCTGGATGATCGAGGGCATGTTGTCGAAGATCACCTGCACCTGGCCGGCGAGCATGTCGGTGATCGCGGGCGCCGCGCCGCGATAGGGCACGTGCTGCATCTTGCAGCCGGTCATGGCCATGAACATCTCGCCGGACAGATGCACCGAGGTGCCGTTGCCGGACGAGGCCATGTTGACCTTGCCGGGATTGGCCTTCACGTATTCGATGAACTCGGCGACGTTCTTGGCCGGCACGTCCTTGTTGACGGTCATCACGTTCGGCACGCGCTGGAAGGAGGCGACCGGCGCGATGTCGCGCACGAAGTTGAACTTCAGATTGGTATAGAGCGAGGCGTTGATGTAGTTGGCCGGATTGACCAGCTGCAGCGTGTAGCCGTCGGGCTCGGCATTGACGACCGATTCGGTGGCGATATTGTTGCCGGCACCCGGCTTGTTCTCGATCACGAATTGCTGGCCGAGCTTTTCCGACAGGCGCTGGCCGATCAGCCGCGCCAGGATGTCGGTGGCCCCGCCCGGCGGATAGCCGACCACCCATTTCACCGGGCGGGCCGGATAATCGGCGGCAAGGGCCTTCGACAGCGGGGTGGCTGCAAGCGGACTGGCGGCGAGCAGGCCCAGCGCGGTACGGCGAGTGATCATCTCAAGGGTTCTCCCAACGTGTTGTTCTTGAAGCCAGATAGCTTGAAGCCGGCGTCCGCGAGGTTGTAACAAAGCTTGCCGCAGGCGCAAAGTGGGCGGGGCGCATCGCGACGAAAGGATAAGGCATGGTCATCAAGGTCGAAGCCCTCGATCATCTCGTGATCAACGTCGCCGACGTCGCGGCCACCGCGGAGTGGTACGGCAAGATTCTCGGCATGGAAGTCAAGGTGTTCGACCCCGGCGGCGGCAAAGCGCCGCGGACTTCGCTGGTCTTTGGTAACCAGAAGATCAACGTCCGGCCGCGCGATGCCGACAAGGTGGAGTGGTTCACCGCGGACCACCAGACCGCCGGAAGCGAGGATCTCTGCTTCCTCACCTCCGCCACGCCCAATGAGGTGGTGGCGCATTTGCAGGCACACGGCGTCGCGATCGAGGAAGGCCCGGTTCCCAAGCAGGGCGCGCGCGGCACGCTGCGCTCGGTCTATTGCCGGGATCCGGACGGCAGCCTGATCGAGATTTCGTCGTACGAGGATTGAGAGAGGGTGGGCTCGCTGCCCGCCCCAAACACCGTCATTGCGAGGAGCTCTTGCGACGAGGCAATCCAGACCGCCCCCGCGGAGACGGACTGGATTGCTTCGCTGCGCTCGCAATGACGGGGAGAGAGCGTGCATTTCCGCGTCCCCGCGGATCTTCTCGCCGCGCCGTCCGGTGGCAGGAAGACGCAATCATCAAAAGGCAGCCGCCATCAAGATGCAGGCTGCACGGGAGGAATCATGTCGCTTCAACAGACCCCAGCCGGAATCGTCGGCCCATTCGACGGGCTCGACGTGCCCTGGCTCTTGAGGATGCGTGCCGAGGTCCGGCGTGATCATCCGTTCCTGATCTGGGCGCCGTTCGATGCGCCGGCGCGGCGCTGGAGCTATGGCGAATTTCACGAGCGGGTCGGCGCGCTCGCGGCAGGGCTGGCACGGCGCGGCGTGAAGCCGGGCGAATATGTGCTCATTCATCTCGACAATTGTATCGAGGCGATGCTGGCCTGGTTTGCCTGTGTCGAGCTAGGGGCCATCGCGGTCACCACCAACACGCGCTCGGCGCCGGCCGAGATCGCGTATTTCGCCGATCATTGCGGCGCGGTCGCCGCGATCACGCAGCCGGCCTATGCGGAGATCGTCGCGCAGAATTGCCGCAACATAAGCTGGATGGCGGTGATCTCGCACGATGCAGGGGCGGCGCCGGCGCTAGGCGTCTCGCGGGGCGACAGTTTTGAATCCCTGTTCGCCGACAGCGCCGACCGCCCCAGGCGCGCGGCCGATCCGCTGGCGCCGTGCAGCGTGCAGTACACCTCGGGCACGACCTCGCGCCCCAAGGCGGTGCTGTGGACCCACGCCAACGCGCTGTGGGGCGCGAAGATCAACGCCGCGCACGAGGACCTGCACGCAAGCGACGTGCACCAGACCTATCTGCCGCTGTTCCACACCAATGCCCTCGCCTACTCCATGCTGGCGACGCTGTGGGTCGGCGCCACCTGCGTGATCCAGCCACGCTTCTCGGCCAGCCGGTTCTGGGGCGTCGCGCGCGAGCACGGCGCGACCTGGACCTCGACGATTCCGTTCTGCATGAAAGCGCTGCTCGAGCAGGAGATCCCGAGGGATCACAAATTCCGCCTGTGGGGCACTGCGATCAACGAACCGCCGGCCTTCGCGGCGTTCGGCGTCAAGGTCATCGGCTGGTGGGGCATGACCGAGACCATCACCCACGGCATCGTCGGTGAAGTCGACCAGCCCAACATACCCATGTCGATCGGCCGCGCCGCGCCGGAATATGAAATCCGCATCACCGGCGACGACGGCCGGCCGACCGAGGTCGGCGACACCGGCAATCTCGCGATCAAGGGCATCCCCGGCCTGTCGCTGTTCGCCGAATATCTGCACAACGAGAATGCGACGCGCGAGAGTTTTGACGCGCACGGCTTCTTCCTCACCGGCGACCGCGTCGAGCGGCTCGCGAACGGCTACATCAAGTTCGGCGACCGCGCCAAGGACATGCTGAAGGTCGGCGGCGAGAACGTCGCGGCCTCCGAGATCGAGCAGGTGATCGCCCTGGTGCCGGGCGTGCGCGAGGCGGCTGTCGTGGCCAAGTCGCATCCGATGCTGGACGAAGTGCCTGTGGTCTTCATCATCCCGCAAGGCGGTGTCGCCGGTGCTGCGGCTGATCTGCACGAGCGCGTGATGGAAGCCTGCCGCAAAGGCCTCGCCGACTTCAAGCTGCCGCGCGAGATCAGGTTCGTCGACGACATGCCGCGCTCGACACTGGAGAAGGTGGCGAAGGCGGAGCTGCGGAAGATGGTGGGGTGAGGACGGTGCCGTAGGGTGGGTTAGCGAAGCGTAACCCACCACTTCTGTCTCTGCGGATACTAAAGAGGTGGGTTACGCCTTCGGCTAACCCACCCTACGGCATCTCGCCTAAAACGACCCCAACGCCACGGGCCTGAACGCCTGCAGCAGCTGCTGATCGAGCTTGCCGCCCATGCCTTCCATCATCCCGAACGCACGGGAATGCGTGAAGGGCATGCGGTAGGCGCGTTTCTCGACCAGCGCGGCGTAGATGTCGACGATCGTTGTCAGACGGACGATGTCGCTGATCTGGTTCGACGACAGGCCGTTCGGATAACCTGAGCCGTCGAGGAATTCGTGGTGATGCAGCACGACGTCGAGCATCTCCGGCGGGAACCCGCCTTGGGCTGCGAGCGCGTCATAGCCGCGGCGCGGATGCTGGCGGACCTCGGCCATCTCATCGTCGGAGAGCTTGCCGGGCTTGTCGAGCAGCGCGGAGGGAACGAAGGCCTTGCCGACATCGTGCAGCAGCGCGGCGCGGGTCAGGCGGCGCTGGTCGTCCTCGCGCATGCCGAGGTGCTGCGCAAAGGAGACGGCGAAGCCGGTGACGAACAGGCAGTGCCGGTAGCTGCCGACATGGTGGCAGCCCACCGTGGTGAGCCATTCGCGCAGCGAGGAATGCTTGATCGCCTTCAGGATCTTGCTCTCGGCGGCGATCACGTCGTCGAAGGTCAGGGGCACGCCGAGCGGCAGCTTCTCGAACATCTTCGCCAGCACCGCGTGCGCCGCCTCGACGCCGCGGTTGAGCGTCTTGCCGCGGTCGGTCGCGTCATAGGCGGCGGTGTCCGGGAAGGCAGCGCGGATGCGCTGAAGGATGGCGTCCGCCTGGAGCGGCCGCGAGATCGTGTCGGTGGCGCCCAGCGCCCAGGCCTGCATGGTGCCGTGATGCAGGGCATCGGCGAGCACGAACAGCCGCGGCATCGAACGATAGGCATCGCCGCGCAGCTTGTTGCGCACGCGCTGCACGCTTTCGGGCGAGCGCAGGTTGATATCGACCACGAGGCCGGAGAGATCGCGCGAGGGCTGCTCGGGAATCCCCTGCGTCGTCACCGTCGAGACATCGCCGACCGCCTTCAGGATGCTGGCGAGCTCGGTGCTCTCGTCGCTCCGGTCGGAGGCGAGCAGAAGCCGGCGTTTGGCGGCGGTTTTGGCTGAGGCGTTCATGACTTCCCCAAAGCACGGGATTGGATTTGGCGTCAGCCTAAGCCGGATCAGGTTCTCCGGCCCTTAAGAGGCGTGCTCAATGGAACTTTGCGGAATTGGGCGCAATTTTACGGATGTGGGTTCCAGAAGGGGGAACTCAAAAATCGCGAAAACAACCCCATGCACAGTAGGAAGCCATTGATGGATAAGAGGAATTCTCACCGTCATGGCCGGGCTCGTCCCGGCCATCCACGGCCTTTGGCCCCGGAGCACGAAGAACGTGGATGCCCGGGACGAGCCCGGGCATGACGGCTTGTGGGGATACGGATCACCACAAACAAATCCGCCGGAGGTTGGCCTCCGGCGGATCGTCTCATCCTGCAATCACGCTCGGCGTTACGCCTTCATGCTCGCCTTCACGGCTTCCGCCGTGATCGGCAGTGCCCGCACGCGGGCGCCTGAGGCGTTGAAGATGGCGTTGCCGATGGCGGGGGCGACCACCGTGACCGCGGGCTCGCCGACGCCGGTGGCCTTCTCGCCATTGGCGATCACGGCAATGGCAACCTCCGGCATCTGGCTCATGCGCAAGGGCGTGTAACTATCGAAATTGGTCTGCTCGATGCCACCGTCCTTCAGCGTCGCCTTCTCGTACATCGCCAGCGACAGGCCCCACAGCGCCGCGCCCTCGACCTGGGCACGGATATTGTCGGGATGCACCTGCGTGCCGACGTCGGTTGCGACCGTGAGCTTCTTCACGGTGACCGCGCCCGACGGCGCCACCGCGACATGGGCGACGCACGCCGTCCAGCTTGCGGTCGCGCGCTCCTGCGACGAGACGCAGGCAACCCCCATGCCCTCGCCTTTCGGCAATGGCCTGGTGCCGTAGCCCGACAGTCCCATCGCGGCGAGCAGTGTGTTGCGCAGCCGCTGCGCGCCGCCGTCGTTCTTGCCGGCGCCGTCGAGCAGCGAGATGCGGAACTGCGCGGGATCCTTGCCCGTGGCCGCCGCGATCTCGTCGATCATGCTTTCGACCGCCCAGAAGGTCCAGCCCGGCGCCACCGAACGGAGCTGGCCGGACGGCGTGGCGTTGTGCGCGAGCTCGTTCTTGATCGCGCGCACATAATGGTTGGGCACGGTGTAGAAGAAGTCGGCGCCGTTCACCGTGAAGCTGTCGAGCGGACCCTTCTTGTCGACCGAGGGCGTCAGGAAATCGGGGATTCCCCAGCGCGCGGTCGGCCAGGCCGAGACCACGTCGTGGCTGAGCGCGACGAGCTTGCCGTCGCCGTCCACGCCGGCCTTGACCTTTTGATAGGTGAGCGGACGCGAGAAATCCATCGTCATGTCGTTCTCGCGCGAGTAGATCACCTTGACCGGCTTGCCGACCGCCTTCGCCGCCTGCACCGCCGGAATCATCATGTCGGCATCGAGCCTGCGGCCAAAGCCGCCGCCCAGCCAATGCTGATGCATCACGACGAATTTCGGATCGATCCCGGCCGCACCCGCAGCGATCGCGCCGGAGCGTGTCGCGAACTGGTTGCCGGAATAGATGTGCAGGATGTCGCCCTTGAACTCCGCAGTGGCGTTCATCGGCTCCAGCGGCGCATGGATGTTGATGCTGGTGGTGTACTCCGCCTCCACCACCTTGGCCGCCGAACCGAAGGCCGCGTTCGGATCGCCGTCCTTGACGAAGAACTGGCCGGAATCCTCCAGGCCCTGAAGCCGCTTGGCCTCGTCCAGCAGCGACTGGCTCGACAGTTTTGCGTTCGGACCGCCGTCATAGGCGATCTTCAGCGCATCCGCCGCCTTGCGCGCGTTGGCGTAGGTGCTCGCCACCGCGACGACCCAGCCGGAGGTGGTTCCGGTCTTGTCGTCGAGGATGACGGCTTTCATGAAGCCGGGCACCTTCTTGGCATCGCTGTCGTCGACCGACTTCACCGTCGCGCCGAAGCGTACCGGCGGGGTCACCACCTTGCCGTAGGCCATGCCCGGCAGCATCACGTCGATGCCGTACTTGGCCGTGCCATTGGTCTTGGAGGGGATGTCGAGCTGCGGCACCGACACGCCGATCATGGTGTATTGGTCCGGCGTCTTCAGCTTGATCGCCTTCAGCTCGTCCGGCGTGAAGGTCTTGGTCGCCTTGCCGCTCTTGACGATGTCGGCAAACGACATCTGCTTCCTCGACTTCGGATGCGAGACGATGGAATCGCGCACCACCAGCTGGTCCTTGAAGTAGGGCGGCAGCCCCATGGCTGCAGCGGCGGCCTCCGTCAACGCAATGCGACCGGCCGCACCCGCCCGGCTCATCGCCTCGAAGTTCATCATGGTCGACCAGCTGCCGCCGGTGATCTGTGCGCCGAGCACGGGATCGTTGAACTTCGGATCGTTGGAGGCGAGCGCGACGCGCATGTCACTCCATTTCGCGCCCAACTCCTCGCAGACGATCTGCGCCATGGTGGAGGCGATGTGCTGGCCCATGTCGGCCTTGCCGCAGGTCACGGTGACGAGACCATCCGGCGAGATCGCATACCAGACGCTCGGCTCGAAATTGGCGGGAGCCGCAGCCGACGCGGAATCGATGCCGGGCACGCCGGCATAGCCGAGCACGAGGCCGCTTGCGGCGGTGCCGACGAGGAAGGAGCGGCGGCTGAGATCGGTCGTCGCGGGGGTGACGTTCTTGACGTGCTTATTCATGTTGGCCTCCGTTCGTTGCCGGAGGCGGACGCGGTGCGCATCTCGGATGCGGCTCGCATGATCGCCTTCTGGATCCGCGAATAGGTCATGCAGCGGCAGAGGTTGCCGTCCATATGCGCCACGACCTCTTCCTTGGTCGGATTGGGATTCTTCGACAGCAGCGAAGCTGCCTGCATGATCTGCCCGGACTGGCAGTACCCGCATTGCGGCACCTGCTCGGCGACCCACGCCTTCTGCAAGGGATGATTGCCCTTGGCGGAAAGGCCTTCGATGGTGGTGATCTTCTTGCCGGCGACATCGCCGACCATGGTCTGACACGAGCGTACGGCTTCGCCGTTGACGTGCACGGTGCAGGCCCCGCACAGCCCGGCACCGCAGCCGAACTTGGTGCCGGTCATCTGCAATTGCTCGCGGATCGCCCAGAGGAGCGGCGTGTCGTTCGCCGCATCCACGGACATACTCCGCCCGTTGATGGTGAGTGTTGGCATAGGCGTCTTCCCCTGCCGGTGCATGAAGCCGCTTACGGCGGCAACTTGAATAGCGGACGCCCACCGGGCTGGCGTCAGCCTTGGCGGCGAGAATGATCGGGTTCGCGTGCCGTGGCAAATGCAATTTGGAACGAGTCGAAAAAACCGCCTCTGCACTTGCTCGTTGTGCGCCGCGCCAACGGCGCCGACGCAGCCACTGGACACAACAGCGCGTGCGTCAGACATGCGTGCCATCGCTTTCAGGCAGTTTCTTCCAGGTAACTTGGCGAAGTAGAATGCAGCCAACCGCGAACCTTACCCTCCCCTGGAGGGGGAGAGTGAAACACTGAGATTGCGGCTAGAACAAAAAGAAAGGGGCGGAAGCAATGCCAAGGATCGATCGCGACGGCGTCAATATCTACTACGAAGTTCACGGCGACGGTCCGCCGCTGCTGCTCACCCACGGCTATTCCTCGACGTCGGCGATGTGGCACGGGCAGGTCGATGCGCTCGCGAGGGACCACATGCTCGTGCTGTGGGACATGCGCGGCCACGGCCAGTCCGATTATCCCGATGATCCCAACGCCTATAGTGAAACTCTGACGGTCGGCGACATGGCGGCGATCCTCAACGCTGTCGGCGCTGAGCGCGCGATCATCGGTGGTCTCTCGCTCGGCGGCTACATGTCGCTCGCGTTCTATCGCAACTATCCGCAAGCCGCCCGTGCGCTGCTGATCATCGACACGGGGCCCGGCTTCAAGAAGGACGACGCCCGCGATGCCTGGAATGCGCGGGCACTCGGCACCGCCGACAAGCTCGATCGCGAAGGTCTCGACATGCTGAAATCGGCCACCCGCGAGCGCGCCACCGCAAGCCATCGCGACGCCAGGGGATTGGCGCTCGCCGCGCGCGGCATGCTGACCCAGCGCGACGCGCGCGTGATCGAGCTGCTGCCCGACATCAGGGTGCCCTGCCTGATCGTGGTCGGCGCCGACGACACGCCGTTCCTCGCCGCGTCCGATTACATGGCGGCAAAAATCCCCGGCGCACAAAAGGTCGTGATCCCCGCGGCCGGCCACGCCGTCAACATCGATCAGCCCAAGGCTTTTGTTGACGCGGTCGAGCCTTTCCTGAAGAACTTGCCGGCATAGGCCGGACAATCAGGGACGCAAGACCATGATGCGAGCGATCTTCGCGGCGGGCGCAACAGCGGCCCTGTTGTCGGCAGCGCACGCCGAACCCTTCGGCACTGTGCCGCCGCGCCAGCCCTTCGTCACGACCTTTTCGAACAATACGCCGCTCGCCTTCGGCATGGATGCCGAGCAAACCGCCCGCGCCCTCGGGCAGCCGCTGCAATATGTGCGCGGGCGTCCCGGCAACGAGATCTATCTCGCGCTGCGCAACATCGGCGGCAGCGGCTTGATCCCCTACCGCCACCGCCTGTTCCTGCAATTCCGTCATGGACGGCTGGCAGGATGGAAGGAGGATTACGGCGAGAACTGGATGTGGGAGTAGGTGTTGCCGCTCACGGCCTCGGACCACGGCGCATGACGAGCGGAGCTTTACGCTGAAGTTTCGGCTTCGTCATGGCCGGGCTTGTCCCGGCCATCCACGATCTTCCGTGCGGCACCAAGAACGTGGATGCCCGGGACATAGGCGAGCGAAGCGACGCCGTCCTTCAGACGGCTATGCCCGGGCATGACGAGATTGTGGAACGAGCGAATTTCCCTATCGACGACCAACCAAGAAGGACAACCCGCGTGGGACACGACATCAAGCTGACGGCCTCCGACAATTTCCAGTTTGGCGCCTATCGCGCCGATCCCGGTGGTACGCCGAAGGGCGCGGTGGTGGTGATCCAGGAGATCTTTGGCGTCAATCACCACATCCGCTCGGTCTGCGACCGCCTCGCCGGGGAAGGCTATGTGGCGATCGCGCCGTCGATCTTCGACCGCACCACGCCGGGCTTCCAGTCGGGCTATTCGCCCGATGAGATCGCCGAAGCCCGCAAGTTCGTCGCCAGCCCCGATTGGGCGGCGATGCTGCGCGACACCCAGGCCGCGATCGATGCGGTGAAGAGCGTGGGCCCGGTGGGCATCATCGGCTTTTGCCTGGGGGGCAGCATCGCCTTCGTCGCGGCGACGCGGCTGTCGGGACTGAAGGCTGCGATCGGCTATTACGGCGGCGCGGTCGTGCGCTTCGCCGACGAGACGCCGAAGGCGCCGACGCAACTGCATTTCGGCGAGAAGGATGCGGGCATCCCCCTGACCGACGTCGAGACCATCAAGTCGAAGCGGCCGGACGTGGAGGTGTTCGTCTATCCGGGCGCCCAGCACGGCTTCCATTGCGACGAGCGCGCGAGCTACGACAAGGCCAGCGCCGACATCGCCTGGCCGCGCAGCATGGACTTTTTCGCGAAGCATTTGAAATAGGGCGCGTCTCTTTCGTCTGTCATTCCGGGGCGACGCGTCAGCGTCGAACTCGGAATCCATCGGGCGTCAGCGATGGTGGCGCGATGGATTCCGGGGCTCGCGCTATCGCGCGCCCCGGAATGACAAGAGGAGAGAGTTGCGCCATCTCAAAGCAGGAATCGGGTGGCTGCATCCTGCCGCCCGGCGATAGAGCTGGCCAATCGAGCCAACTCACGCCGGGAGATCGCCATGCCGCAAGCCATCACGCACCTCGTCATCCGCAATCCGTTCGGAACCATGGATGTCCCCTCACCCGATGATTACGAAGTGATGGCTTATGCCGCGACGGCCACGCTGCCTGGCGGTGCCGCGGACGGCAATGCGCCGGCGTGGGCAGCGATCGCAGCGCCATCCGATCCGCTCGAAGGCATCTGGGCGAGCCGCTGGAACGGCGGCGCCGATCCGACCATCGCCGGCGACACGGCGGAGACGTGGAAACAAGGGCGCGCGGAAGTGCGCATCACGGGCAGCCGTATCTATCTGCGCTTCGACTGGGACAATGGCCGCCGGCACGGGCTGATCGAGGCCGCACGCGAGGGCGCGGATCGGCTGGTCGGAAAATACGTCAACCTGACCACGCCGGCGATCACACGGCCATGGGTCGGACGCGTCATCGACGCCAACAGGATCGATGGATGTTTTCCTGACGGGCGGCTGGATTTCAGGCGGTGAGCTAGAACCAGCGCTCGCCGACGAACACGGTGTCGCCGGGGTTCAAGGGGGTGCCGAGCGGCACCACGGCGCGCATGGAGCCGCCGTTCTCGGTGTGCGTGATGGTGACCACGTCGCGCTTGGCGCGGGGCGAGAAACCGCCGGCGATTGCGACCGCACTCTCGACCGTCATGTTCGGCACGTAAGGATATTGGCCGGGCGCCGTGACTTCGCCGAGAATGAAGAACGGGCGATAGGCCTCGATCTCGACCGCGACCGAGGGCTCGCGGATGTAACCGTTGCGCAGGCGCGCGGCGATCTCGCCGGCAAGGCCCGCCGTGGTGCGGCCGCGGGCCGGCACTGCACCGATCAGCGGCATAGTGATGGATCCGCCGGCGTCGATGGCATAGCTGTTGGTGAGACCTTCCTGGCCGTAGACCACGACGCGGAGCTTGTCGCCGGCGTCGAGATGGTAGGAAGCGTCATAGCGCATCGGCGCAGCGTAGCCGACCGGCATCGGTGCGGGCGAAGAGGCAAAGGAATTACGCAGCGCGCCGATGGCGCCGCCGCCGTCAGCGACGACAACCGGCTGCGGCGCACCGTAGGGCTGGCCATAGGCCATGGAATCGAGATCGGCGCGCGGCTGCATCACCGCGACGGGGCCGGCGGTCTGCATGCAGCCGCCAAGGGTCAGCGCGGCGGACGCTGCCAGGGACGCTGCCAAGATCGACCATCGAAACGCGCGTGCAACCGGCACCGGACCAATCCCTCGAAACGAGACGGCTTAAGTGATGCACCGGTTATGGTTAATAAAGCGTTGAGCGGGGCGGGGTGCTTTGCGGGCGCGATAGCTGCCGCACACTCCGTCATGCCCGGGCTTGTCCCGGGCATGACGAACTTCTGGTGAGACCTACGCGCTCACGCCGACGCCGATCGGGCAGGACACGCCGGTGCCCCCTAAGCCGCAATAGCCGGCGGGATTCTTCGCCAGATATTGCTGATGGTAGTCCTCGGCGAAATAGAATTCGCCTGATGGCGCGATTTCGGTGGTGATGGCACCGAGGCCTTTTGCAGCAAGCGCCTTCTGATAGAGCGCCTTCGACTCGTCGGCCGCCTTCTTCTGCGCATCGGAATAGGTGTAGATCGCGCTACGATATTGCGTGCCGACATCGTTGCCCTGACGCATGCCCTGCGTCGGGTTGTGGCTCTCCCAGAACGTCTGCAGGAGCTTCTCG
This sequence comes from Bradyrhizobium sp. CCBAU 65884, assembly GCF_028128835.1. Lineage (NCBI taxonomy): Bacteria > Pseudomonadati > Pseudomonadota > Alphaproteobacteria > Hyphomicrobiales > Nitrobacteraceae > Bradyrhizobium > Bradyrhizobium sp. CCBAU 65884. Next base: position 200,626 of record NZ_LBJU01000127.1, read on the forward strand.
TAAGACAGCTTGTTCGGATCGAACACGACCAGCACCACTTCGGTGTGACCGGTTCGTCCCGAGCAGGTCTCTTCATAGGTCGGGTTCGGCGTGTGGCCGCCGGCATAGCCGACGGCGGTGGAGTAGATGCCATCGCCGAGCTGCCAGAACTTGCGCTCGGCGCCCCAGAAGCAGCCGAGCCCGAACACGGCCTGCTCGAGGCCGGCGGGATAAGGCGGCTTGAGCTTGCCGCCGTTGACGAAATGGGTGGTCGCGGTCGGAATGGCTTGCGCACGGCCAGGCAGCGCTTCAGTTGCGCTCGGCAATGCGGTGGTCTTGCGCATGAACAGCATGATTGGATCTCCGCAGACGAGCCGTCCGTCGCCCGAGCCAGATGCTCAGGCGGCGTGCTCGCGATCAGGTGGGAATATAGGGATCTACGCTGGCGAGAGCGGCCTTGTTACGCCGCTCGCCTCGCGAGCGCTCAATCCCGGGAATTGAGGATCAATCCCGGGAATAGCCGATCAGCGGTTTCCGCGGCCGGAACAGGATCATCAGCAGGATGCCGAGAATGCCGAGGACGGCGAACACCGGCTGATCCAGCAGCAGGCGGATCACCGAGGTCCAGAGCCAGGGCGCCTTGGCCTCGATCCAGGTGCGGAATGCCGATTGGCTGGCCTGATTGATGTCGTTCCAGAACTGGCCGAACCGGGTGAATTTGAGGGTCTGGTCGGCCACCCAGCGGGCGCCGTCATAGACCATGAAGATGAACCCGCCAGCGAGCAGCAACAGCCCAATCAGTCGGAAAAAACCGCGGATCATGCCTCACCTTATATGGTCGTCCGATCGGAGGAGCCGACAAAACGCCGCCAGCCAATAGCCGGGAGACGGCAGAAATTCAACCTCTTCAGGGCGTTACGACGCCCCTGGAGCGCCCCGGGGGCCGCTTTTCCAGCCTGGAAAGCGTTGACGGTGCCGAAGACCCTCTCTATAAGGGCGCCAACTGGCGGCGGGCGCAATCCTGCCGCCGCTGTTCTTTGAGCAGTTGCAGGCTCCTTGGGCTTAGAGCTCTTTGCGGCCTCATGTTCCGGGGACAGCCCAGCAACCGAACACCCTAAATCCGAGCGTCGATTCCGCGGTCAAGCAAGCCGGCGCTACCCGACCAAGACGCGACCGGTACCCGCAAAGGATATTGAGACCATGGCCAATACCACTTCCGCCAAGAAAGCGACGCGCAAGATCGCCCGCCGCACCGCCGTCAACAAGTCGCGCCGCACCCAGATGCGCGGTGCCGTGCGTAACGTCGAAGAAGCCATCGCGACCGGCGACCGCGCCGCTGCCGTGAAGGCGCTGGCGAATGCCGAGCCCGCCTTGATGCGCGCCGCCCAGCGCAACATCATTCACAAGAACAACGCCAGCCGCAAAGTCTCGCGCCTCACCGCGCAGATCGCCAAGCTCGCCAAGTAACGAGCCAGGTAACGGCGAACCAATCGGTCGGCCGATCCGATCGAACATCGCACGCGTCAAACAGCCCGGCATCGCGCCGGGCTTTTTTGTTGCCAGTCATATTCACTCAACCGGTCACGCCACAGTCGATCTTCGATCGGAAGGTTTGCACCGCCTGCGCTATTCTTCGTTCCGTAGTTCTACCTGCCGATGTCTTGCAACAGTGGAAACTTTCACCGCGTTGCAAAAACCCCTGTGCTGCGGGGCTAAGATGAATTCGCGCACGCAGGAGTTCTGCACACCGTAGATTCACCGGAACGCGCGTGGCTATGGAGTTACCCTGTGAAACGAGACTCAAAAAGCGATGTCTCGCTAATCACTTATCGACATAGCGACCGCAAGCATTTGGAAAATTCGCCGACACGTCCGGCGCGTGACGAATTTGTAAAAATTTTTTTAGCAGTGACGGAGAATTGTCACATGATGCCCGGCATTCTCGATTCTGTGCACGAATCCAAAAACTTGCTTCCGAGCCTGTGAACAACTCCCGCGCGGCGTTAACCGAGGTCAAGTTTTTTGACGCCTCAAGTGTGAATCAATTTCGTTGCGAGTCTTTCCGCATAGTGTATTCCTTAAGTCGTCAGCGGCGCCCACGATCTTCAGACCAGCGCGGTTTAGGAAACGGGGCGAGCGTGCAAATCGGCGGCGGTGTGCACGTAGGCGACGCTTCAAAAAGCGAATGTCGGATCAAAAACCCATAGCAATATGGGAATGGTATCTCTTTGTCTGAATGTCTCCAAGCGGGATCTTGCGTATCCCGATCGCGCGAGACGCACGGACATCGCAAAGTTACCCCGACACGAGCGATGGCGAAGCCGAGCGGACGAACAGTGCAGACGGGCAGGGCATCAGCGATTTTTCGTCGCGGGTGTCTTCAGAAGCAGGACCTTGTCGTGAGCGATCACGGCAGGACGGGGAGGTATCATGGCCTACGGATTCAACGCGGTATTGACACAAGTTCCATCGTTCAACGATGCCGTCTCCGATCCGTCCAGCGTTCAGCCTCCCACGTGCGAGGGCGCGTCGAGTACGCGCTGACCTCGCGAACTCTCCATCTCCGACATCGCTGATCTGACCCGCGGCGTTTGCGCCGAACGGTCGAGCTATGCCTGACGATGGACTCGCTTGAGGTCGCGCCATGACCAGGGAACCCCTGCATGGCGCTCACAACGCAACCTTATCTCTCAAGAGAAGTTTTTTGACGATGACAATGGAACAGGATCGCTGGTCACGCGTGAAGGGTCGGCTGCGCTCGACCGTCGGCGAAGACGTTTACACGAGCTGGTTTGCGCGCATGGATCTGGAAGGCGTGCAGGACGAGAGTGTGCGCCTCTCGGTGCCGACCCGGTTCCTGAAGAGCTGGATTCAGGCTCATTATGCCGAGCGCGTGTTGTCGTGCTGGCAGGCCGAGATGCCGGAAGTGCATCGCATCGACCTCACGGTGCGTTCGGCCGTGCGCCCGGTGATACAGCCGAAGGAAGCCCCCGCGCCGGTCGAGACGCGACGCACGCCCACACCGGAGCTGCGCTCGACCGCGACCGCGCCGGTGTCGGCCAATCACGATGCGCTCGGCGGCTCGCCGCTCGATCCGCGCCTGACTTTCGCGAGCTTCGTCGTCGGCCGTTCCAACACGCTGGCGCATGCAGCCGCGCGTCAGGTCGCCGAAGGTCGCCGCGGCGACCCCGTGATGTTCAACCCGCTCTACATCCATGCCGGCGTCGGCCTCGGCAAGACGCATCTGCTCCAGGCGGTGACCTGGGCCGGCAATTCCGGTAACGAGCGCAAGGTGCTGTACCTGACGGCAGAGAAATTCATGTACGGCTTCGTCGCCGCGCTGAAGACGCAGACGGCGCTGGCCTTCAAGGAAGCGCTACGCGGCATCGACGTGCTGGTGATCGACGATCTGCAGTTCCTGCAGGGCAAGTCGACCCAGGCCGAGTTCTGTCACACGCTGAACGCGCTGATCGATGCCGGCCGCCAGGTCGTGATCGCCGCCGACCGGCCGCCGTCCGATCTCGAAAGCCTCGATGACCGCGTCCGCTCGCGGCTCGCCGGCGGCCTCGTGGTCGAGATGGGCTCACTCGGCGAAGAGCTGCGTCACGGCATCCTCAAGTCGCGCGTCGCCGCGGCCCGCGCCCATCATGCGACCTTCGAGGTACCGGAGGAGGTGCTGCATTATCTGGCGCGCACCATCACCCATAACGGCCGCGACCTCGAAGGCGCGATCAACCGCCTGCTGGCGCACTCGAAGCTCAACAACCGGCCGGTGACGCTGGAGATGGCGGAGCACGAGGTGCGCGACCTGGTCCGGCCGCAGGAGCCCAAGCGGATCAAGATCGAGGACATCCAGCGCGTCGTGGCGCGGCAGTATAATGTCAGCCGCTCCGACCTGCTCTCCTCGCGCCGCACCGCCAACGTGGTGCGCCCGCGCCAGGTGGCGATGTATCTCGCCAAGACGCTGACCCTGCGCTCGCTCCCCGAGATCGGCCGCCGCTTCGGCGGGCGCGACCACACCACGGTGCTGCACGCCGTGCGCAAGATCGAGGCCCTGGTCTCCAAGGACACCGCGCTGTCCGAGGAAGTGGAGTCGCTGAAGCGCCAGCTTCAGGAATAAACGCCTAAGGCACTCCTGCCATTCTACCGCCGCCCCGGCCATGCCTAGGCGGCGGTTTTCATTTGGGCGGTAAATCGTGGGAATCGTGCGGAACTGGCCCCCGATCCCTTGAATCCGGGGGCCATCCGAGCCACCTTGCGCGACCCTGGCGGCTTTGGTCATATCGGTTGGATGGCCCTGACCTGCCGGGGTCATCGGTGCCGCGGCGGGGCTTTTCGACCGCCCGGCGTCTTCATTTTGGGGATCGGGCGAGTAGTGCAATGAAGGTTACGGTCGAACGCGCGCAACTCCTGAAGTCACTGGGCCACGTCCACCGCGTGGTCGAGCGCCGCAACACGATTCCGATCCTCGGCAACGTGCTGGTCCGGGCCGAAAACGCCAAATTGTCGCTGAAGGCAACCGACCTCGATCTCGAGGTGACGGAGACGCTGCCGGCGGAAACCGCGACCGCGGGCTCCACCACCGTGCCAGCGCACATGTTCTACGACATCGTGCGCAAGCTGCCCGACGGCTCGCAGATCGTGCTGGAAGCCGACGGCGACCGCGCGGTGCTGGCGATCCGCGCCGGCCGCTCGCGCTTCACGCTGCAGACCCTGCCGGAGAATGATTTCCCGGATCTGGCCGCCGGCGACATGTCGCACTCCTTCTCGCTCGCCGCCAAGGACGTCAAGCGGCTGATTGACCGCACCCAGTTCGCGATCTCCACCGAGGAGACCCGCTATTATCTCAACGGCATCTACCTGCACGCCGCCGGCACGCCCAAGGCCGCCACCTTACGCGGCGTCGCCACCGATGGCCACCGCCTCGCCCAGCTCGATTTGGTGCAGCCGAAGGGCGCCGAGGGCATGCCCGGCGTGATCGTGCCGCGCAAGACCGTCGGCGAGGTGCAGCGCCTGATCGAGGATACCGACGCCGAGATGACGATCGAGCTGTCGCAGGCAAAAATCCGCTTTACGATCGGGAACGTCGTGCTGACCTCGAAACTGATCGACGGCACCTTCCCCGACTACGGCCGCGTCATCCCGCAGGGCAACGACAAGGAGCTCGTCGTCGACAAGAAGGACTTTGAGAACGCTGTCGACCGCGTCTCGACGATCTCCAGCGAGCGCGGCCGGGCGGTGAAGCTGTCGCTGTCGCCGGGCAAGCTGGTGCTGTCGGTGACCAATCCGGATTCCGGCAGCGCGACCGAAGAGCTCGAGGTCGAATACGCCTCCGACGCCCTCGATATCGGCTTCAACTCCCGCTATTTGCTCGACATCGCAGCCCAGATCGAAGGCGACGTCGCAACGCTCAGGCTTGCCGATCCGGGCTCGCCCACCCTGGTGCAAGACCGCGACGACAAAAGCGCATTGTACGTGCTGATGCCGATGCGGGTGTGAGGGACGTGCTCCTCCTCTCGGGATACCTTGTACGCGGAGACAACCCCTCGCCCGGCTTCGCTGCGCGAAGCCACCCTCTCCCACAAGGGGAGAGGGTGAAGCTACAGCCTTCCCTGTCGCCACAAGCGCGACGCACATTGTTGTGCCCTCTCCCCTTGTGGGAGAGGGCATCTCCGCTGGCGGATACACACTCAGTCGGGTGAGGGGTTCGTGCCGCAGGAGCCATCCCATCGGCCAGTCGCCAAGCGTCTCCGCCAATTCGCGAAGAACGCGGCACGAACCAACCGATGCTGAAACCGCAATGTGGCGCTTGCTGAGGGATCGTCGGCTCTCCACTTTCAAGTTTCGCCGACAGGTACCGTTCAAAAACTACATTCTCGATTTCGTCTGCTTCGAGAAGCGCCTCGTGATCGAGATCGACGGAAGCCAACACTCGGAATCGCAGCGAGACGCGACGCGTGAGGCGACGCTTGCTGCCGAAGGGTTTTGGACATTGCGCTACTGGAACAACGACGTGCTACAGCAGCCCGCTTCTGTATTGGAGGATATCCTTGCAAAGCTTGCCGGGCGGTAAGATACCCCTCACCCGTCGCCTCACTGCGTGAGGCGCCACCCTCTCCCACAAGGGGAGAGGGGAAGAATCGCGCCAGAACGAATAACTGATGACCCCCTCCCGCATTCATCGCCTGACGCTGACGCATTTTCGCAATTATCGGGCGGCGGGGCTCGAGACGGCGGCTGACATGGTGGCGCTGGTCGGGCTGAACGGGGCGGGCAAGACCAATTGCATCGAGGCGATCTCGTTTCTGTCGCCGGGCCGGGGCTTGCGGCGGGCGACGCTGGAAGACGTCGCCGACAACCAGGGGGACGGATCCTGGGCCGTCTCCGCGCAGGTCGAGGGCGCGCTGGGGCTGGCCACGCTCGGCACTGGCATTGATGCACCGCGCTCTGACGCCGCCGTAAGCCGGCGCTGCCGCATCGACCGCGAGCCGGTGGGGTCCGCGACGGCCTTCGGCGACCATATCCGCATGGTGTGGCTGACGCCGGCCATGGACGGGCTGTTCATGGGCGCAGGCTCGGAACGGCGGCGCTTCTTCGACCGCCTGGTGCTGGCGATCGACAACGAGCATTCCAGCCGCATCAACGCGCTGGAACGGTCGCTGCGCTCGCGCAACCGCCTGCTCGAAACTCGCAATTACGACGACCATTGGTGCGACGCGATCGAGCGCGAAACCGCGGAGCTTGCGGTCGCGGTCGCGGCAACGCGCGGCCAGACCGCGGCAAGGCTCACCGGCATGCTGAATGCACGCGCGCAGGCCTCCGCCTTTCCCTCGGCGCAGATCGCGCTCGACGGCTGGATGGAGAACGCGCTGCTGACCGAGACGGCGACGTCGGTCGAGGACCGCTACCGCCAGATCCTGCGCGACAACCGGCCGCGCGATGCCATCGCCGGCCGCACCACCGACGGCCCGCATCTCACCGATCTGCAGGTGATCTATGCGCCGAAAAGCATGCCCGCGCGTGATGCGTCCACGGGCGAGCAGAAGGCGCTGCTGATCGGCCTCGTGCTCGCGCATGCGAGTCTGGTCGCCGAGATGACCGGCATCGTGCCGCTGCTGCTGCTCGACGAGGTCGTCGCCCATCTCGATCCGAACCGACGCGCGGCGTTGTTCGACGAGCTGCGCAAGCTCGGCGCGCAGGTGTGGCTGACCGGCGCGGACCCGGCGGCCTTCGCCGAGATCGGCGCTGGAGGCGAAGTCTTCGACGTCGAGAGCGGACAGGTCTCGTCGCGACGCTAGGCCTCCGGGTTGAACCCGCTCTGTTCCATCAGCGACTAGCTGTCTGAAGCGGCGCCGACGGTGTCGCCGTTGTGCAATCGCGCAGTATTTCACACGCGCGCGATGCTTGGAGCGTAGGCATGACGACGGTAAGGCATGGGGCAAGAGCTCCTGCGCGATGGCAACTTCTTGCGTGCGGCCTCGCTCTGTTCGCGAGCTGCCTTCTCGCCGCAAGCGCCGGCGCCTGGGTATCGAATTTGTCGCCACTGTTCTCAGTCGCGCTCGCGCCGGATCCCGATGCGCGGCTGCCCGCGCCGACCCGCTACCTCTATCGAGGCACCCACACCACGGTGATGCCCGGCGTCGAAGCCCCGCTCCGCACCAGGCTCGAAACCACCGTGCCCGCAGAGCTCGGCGACGTCCTCAGCTTCTATCGCACGGAGCTCGGAAAGCTTGGCTGGCAGGAACAGCCTGATGGCGCGGTGATCGCAACCGATCACGCCCAGCTCGCTTTCGCCTCCCCGCTGGGGCCGGCCGCACTCCAGCTCGCCCGCAAGGACAGCAGCACCTCGATCCATCTCGTGCAGAAGAACGCCGATGCGGCGACCCGGGCCAATATCATGCCCGAACCCGGCCAGGCCAAGCTGGTGTTCAGCAATATCAGCGGGAGGGACGCGGCGCTCACGATCAACGCACGAACCGTCAAACGCGCCGCCGGCGCCAATGCCGTGTCGCTGGATCTGGCGCCCGGCAAGTATTCCTACGAACTGACCGTACCGGACCATTCAGCCACCACGAACGTCCTCACCCTTGCCGCCGGCGATACCTGGGAGCTCACGATCGGGCGCGACGGCGACGCCTGGCCGCCGCTCCAGCTGTATTGAGCCATGCCTGCCTGATCAGGCCCGTGACGCCGCTCGTACGCCGTCCGTTGAACCTCTCCGGTTCCCATCGCGACTTCTCGTCTGAGGCCGCGCGCCGAGGTGTCGCAGTCTGCCCATGCGCAGGGCGACGGCGCGCGCAACACCCAGGAGTTTGACGATGCCGATGATCCCGCTTGGGGCGCAAGTCCCGGCAAGATGGCTGCTGCTTGCCTGCGGCGTTCTCGCGATGGCGAGCACGTCGTATCCCGCGGACGCGGCAGACGAAAGCTTCGTCGACGTCCATACGCTGCCGCGGCTGGACGGCGCGGTGGAGGATACTTCGCACCCCGACACCTATCGCGTCATCTACACTGTGCCGACCGCGCTTGCCGCCACGTCGGACGCCACGAAGAAGCTGCTGAGGGCCGACGGCTGGGTGCCCTATGTGTATCCGCTGGACGAGAAGAGTGCCGCGCTGACCTTCAAGAAGGGTCGGCTGGGGCTGCGCGTCTCCTTCACACAGGCGCGCGGGCGCTCCGACCAATCCGCCGTGTTCTACACGCCGAACCGGATCTATGCGAACGTGCCGTTCCCGGACGGCGCGACCGATCTCGCGTTCGACGAGACCCGACCCTATCTCGGCTGCATCGCGCCCGGCGCGTTCGATGCGACCTCGGAGTTCTTTGCGAAGGAAATGGCGGCGATCGGCTGGCGCAAGCTCACGCCTGAAACGTCCTCGCGCTGGCCGAACGCCGATCTTGACGGGACCGTCCCGAACGGCGTGCGCGTCTTTTACGATCACCCCGATCGCGACGCGACGCACATCTACCAGAAGCCAGTGATGCTGACCCTGACACGACGCGACGACGGCCGCACCAATGTCGACATCCGGGTGGCGCCGTTCGCGCTGCCCCAGGAGCTCGAGGCCGACGATGACATGGCCGGCCTGCCGCGGCCGAAGCTGACCAAATCTGCAAGGGGTCTTGGCAGCGCGAGCTCCAACAAGCGCGAGATGTCGGCCGCCGCGATGGCCGAGCTGCCCGCCGTGCTCGCCTTCTATCACCGCGAGCTCGCCGCGCGCGGCTGGCGGGAAGACGGCAACGCGCCGCTCGCGCCCGGCGACGAGATCGCGATCAATGTCTCATCGGCGGAGGAAACCGGCGTGCTGCGGCTCGGCCGCAAATATGATTTCACGATGATCAGTCTGACCGCGCAGGTGAAGGACTCCGCACTTGCGGCCCGCGCCAAGGCGAAGAAGGAGGCGGACGCAAGGTTCCTCGGCGATGCTTTGGGGGCGGCTCAGCAGCTCATTGCCGCCGATGAGGCCAGGCGCAAGACGCAGGCGGCCGCCCTGTCGGATACGCCGCTGAATGCGCTCGCCGACAGCAAGACGCCGGTGCCGCTGCCCGAGACCGCCGAGGGCGTGAAGTTCGAAGGCAATGACGGCCATCTCGAATTCTCCTCCACCTCGAGTGTCAAGGCGCTCACCGCGTTCTATCGCGCGTCACTCAAGCCCGCCGGCTGGAAGGAGCAACCCTCCGTCATCAACCAGCCCAACATGGCGATGATGGAATTCTCCAAGAGCGGCAAGTCGATCTCGATGACCGTGATGCAGATGGGCCCGAAGGTGAATGTCCGCGCCGACGGATCGGGGCTGGTGATGGCCGCCGCGAAGCCGACGGCCGCCGCCGAAGTGCAGGCCAAATCCTCCGAGCCGCTCAAGCCCGACCCTGAATCCCAGCTCCCCGTGCCGACGCAGCGGTCGTCGACCTCGCTCGCCACCACCAAAATGCCGGGGAGCGAGATGCCGTTCCGCCGCGAGCTGGCAGCCAGCATCGCGGCCCCGCTCGGCGATGTCCTGGCCTTCTACCGGGCCGAGCTTTCCAAGCTCGGCTGGCAGGAAAAGGCCGACGGCGCCACCGTGTCCGCCGAACGCGCACAGATCGACTTCACCTCGCCGCAAGGCCCGGCCGTGCTCAAGCTCGGCCGCGCCAAAGGCGAGACCACGGTCAGCCTGGCGCAGAAGAATCCGGATGCCGCTGTGAAGGCCGACATCATGCCGAAGCCCGGCCAGGCCAGGCTGATGCTCGGCAATATCGGGACGAAGGAAGCCTCGCTGACAATCAACAAGCAGACGGTGAAGATCGCGGCCGGCGCCGGCGGTCCGCAATCGCCGAAAGGCCCGATGCTCGACCTGCTGCCGGGCACCTACCAGTACGCCCTGCGCATGCCCGGGCGCCCGGCCCACACCGAAACCCTCACCGTCGCCGCCGGCGACGCCTGGGGCCTCCTGGTGGGGCCGAGCGGCGACGTGCTGCCGCTGCAGATGTACTGATCTACCGGGCCCCTGATGCCGGGAACGAACATGACGACGATAAAGCCTGTGATGAGAGGTCCGGCACGCTGGTTGCTGCCGCTGTGCGGTCTCGCCCTCCTCGCGGGCGGCCTGATCGCCGCAAATGCCGGCGGATGGATACCGCATCTATCACCGCACACTTCGGCTGCACTCACGCCGGCGGATCCCGACGCCGACATGCCAGTGCCGAAGCAATACAGCTCCTCCAGCTCCAACACCACCCATGTGACCGGCATCGAAATCCCGCTGCGGGTCGGACTCGAAGCCCATGTGCAGGCCCCGCTCACTGCTGTGCTCGCCTTCTACCGCACGGAGCTCGCAAAGCGCGGCTGGGAGGAAAAGCCTGACGGCACTGTGGTTGCCGCCGATCACGCTAAGCTCGCCTTCGTCTCCCCGAAGGGCCCGGCAACATTGAAACTTGGCCGTGCGAAGGACGAGACCATTGTCGAGCTGGTGCAGCGGAATACGGAGGCCGTGGCCAAGGCCAATTTCCTGCCGATGCCAGGACGAGCGCGGCTGATCTTCGGCTATCTTGCGCCCGGCGTGGCTTCGCTCGCGATCAACGATCAGACCATCAAGATCGCGGGCGGCGAAAATCACGCACAAACACTGGATCTGCCGCCCGGCACGTATTCCTACCAGCTGGTCGTGTCGGGCCATACGTTGCGCACCGATACCATCACCGTGGCCGCAGGCGAGACCTGGTCCCTCCAGTTGGGTGACGACGACAGGAAGCCGGATCAGATCTACTGACCCCACAGACCTGTTCCCGGGCGCCACAGCACCTCGGAACAGGTCGCTGCGACCCCGCAAAATCCACGCCTTTGAAGGCTAAAAAGGGGGTCTCGAATCGGGCTTTTCGCGAGCCCCAGAATCGGCCTTCGAACACCTTGAAAACCGGCCCAAAAACCCCATTTAGTCAAAGGGTTGCCGGAAGATACTTTGCGCTAGGCGCAATCTCTCTTTCATGGCACAAATAGCTCGCAAATCAGCGCCTTTTGCGCGGCTGATTCGGGCGACATCTCGAAGGCCTCTCATGACAGAACCTGCTCGGCAGACACCTGCCGAAAACGAGCCCTCCAATCCGAGCGATTACGGCGCGGAATCGATCCGCGTGCTCAAGGGTCTCGATGCCGTTCGCAAGCGCCCGGGCATGTATATCGGCGACACCGACGACGGCTCGGGCCTGCACCACATGGTCTACGAAGTCGTCGACAACGCGATCGACGAAGCGCTGGCGGGCCACGCCACGCGCGTCGACGTCGTGCTCAATGCCGACAATTCCGTCACCGTGCGCGACGACGGCCGCGGCATTCCCGTCGACATCCACAAGGGCGAAGGAATCTCGGCGGCCGAGGTCATCATGACCCAGCTGCACGCCGGCGGAAAGTTCGACCAGAACTCCTACAAGGTCTCCGGCGGCCTGCACGGCGTCGGCGTCTCCGTCGTCAACGCGCTGTCGAGCAAGCTTGGCTTGCGAATCTGGCGCGACAACAAGGAGCACTACATCGAGTTCGCCCATGGCGATGCCGTCGCACCGCTGGTGGTGGTCGGCGACGCGCCGGGCAAACGCGGCACCGAAGTGACGTTCCTCGCTTCGGGCGAGACCTTCAAGAACATCGAATATGATTTCGCCACGCTCGAGCATCGGCTGCGCGAGCTCGCCTTTCTCAATTCCGGCGTCAACATCGCCCTCTCCGACATGCGTCACGCAGTGGAGAAGCGCGAGGAGATGCACTATTCCGGCGGCGTCGAGGAATTCGTCAAATATCTCGACCGCAACAAGAAGGCGATCGTGCCTGCGCCGATCATGGTGCGCGCAGAAGCCAACGGCATTGGCGTCGAGGCGGCCTTGTGGTGGAACGACAGCTACCACGAGAACGTGCTGTGCTTCACCAACAACATCCCGCAGCGGGACGGCGGCACCCATCTCGCCGGCTTCCGCGGCGCGCTGACGCGCCAGGTCAACGGCTATGCCGAGGCCAATGCGAAAAAGGAAAAGATCGCGCTGACCGGCGACGATTGCCGCGAAGGCCTCACCGCCGTGCTGTCGGTGAAGGTGCCCGATCCGAAATTTTCGTCGCAGACCAAGGACAAGCTGGTGTCCTCGGAAGTGCGCCCCGTGGTCGAGAACGTGCTCAACGAGGCGCTCCAGGCCTGGTTCGAGGAGCATCCGAGCGAAGCCAAGATGATCGTCGGCAAGGTGATCCAGGCCGCCGCCGCGCGTGAGGCTGCGCGAAAGGCGCGCGAATTGACGCGCAAGAGCCCGCTCTCGGTCTCCTCGCTGCCCGGCAAGCTCGCCGACTGCCAGGAGAAGGATCCGGCCAAATCCGAACTCTTCATCGTCGAGGGTGACTCGGCAGGCGGCAGCGCCAAGCAGGGCCGCAACCGCGAATTCCAGGCGGTGCTGCCGCTGCGCGGCAAGATCCTCAACGTCGAACGCGTACGCCCCGACAAGATGCTGTCGTCGGAACAGATCGGCACGCTGATCACCGCGCTCGGCACCGGCATCAGCGACGAGTTCTCGATCGAGAAGCTGCGCTATCACAAGATCATCGTGATGACGGACGCCGACGTCGACGGCGCCCACATCCGCACGCTGCTGCTGACCTTCTTCTACCGGCAGATGCGCGACATCATCGACGGCGGCTATCTCTATATCGCCCAGCCGCCGCTCTATAAGGTCTCACGCGGCAAGTCCGAGCAGTATCTGAAGGACGAGCGGGCGCTGGAGGACTATCTGATCGACGCCGGCCTCGACGACTGCGTGTACATCCCCGGCACCGGCGGCGACCGGTCCGGCCGCGATCTGCGCGCGCTGGTCGACGACGCCCGCGTGGTCCGCAGCATCCTGCGTAACCTGCACAGCCGCTATAACCGCAAGGTGATCGAGCAGGCTGCCATCACCGGCGTGCTGAACAAGTCGATCTACGGCAATCCCGAGAACGCTGCGGCCGCTGCACAATACATCGCGAGCCGGCTGGACAATCAGGCCGAAGAGGTCGAGCGCGGCTGGATCGGGCAATATGTGGAAGGCCAGGGCTTCCAGTTCGAGCGCACCGTGCGCGGCGTCAAGGAAGCCGCTGTGATCGACGATGCGTTCCTGGGGTCGGCCGAAGCCCGCAAGCTCGACGAGTACACAACGAAGCTACAGGACGTCTACGCCCGCTCCGGCAAGCTGCGGCGCAAGGATACCGAGCACATGGTCCATGGCCCGGTCGACCTGTTCGAGGCGGTGACCGAGGCCGGCCGCAAGGGCATCTCACTGCAGCGCTACAAAGGTCTCGGCGAGATGAACCCGGAGCAGCTCTGGGAGACGACGCTCGACACCGACGTGCGCTCGCTGCTGCAGGTGAAGGTCAAGGAGGTCGACGAGGCCGACGACATCTTCACCAAGCTGATGGGCGACGTGGTCGAGCCGCGCCGCGACTTCATCCAGGAACATTCGCTGAGCGCGACGATCGACATCTGAGGGCTCGCTGCTTCCACAGCGTCGTGGCCGGGCTTGTCCCGGCCATCCACGTCTTACCCCGCCAAAGAACGTGGATGCCCCGGACAAGCCCGGGCATGACGGCTAGACTAATCCCAGCACCCTGAACCTCACCACCCGCCGTCGCGACGAAGTGGCATGATCCCGTTGGCCGGTTCCGGCCGGGAAGTGTCGTGCCATGACCGCCTCTGCAACAACCAGTTCCGCCCTCCCCTCCCGCCGCCTCGGGGTGATCGGCAGCATCATCGGCGTGCTGGCGCTGATCGCGGCCGTATTGCCGCATTGGGTCATACCTGCGATTTACCCGCCACCGCCGGCGGACAAGGTGATTGTCGACACCGGCCATCGCCTGAAGGATCGCCTGATCGCGCGCGTCAAGGGCGTCGAGTACCAGGCCCCGCCGCGGGAGAAGTCGACCGGGAGCCAATTGAGGGAGGCGTCCTCGATCGCGGCGATCTCACTCGGTCTGCTTGCCATCCTGCTCTCGGTCCTCGCCCTCGTGTTTCGCGAAGAGAGGCTCCTGGCAGGCGTCGCGGCCGCACTTGGGGCCGGCGCCATTGCCGTCGAAATCTCCTTCCTGGCGATGGGCGTGCTGATGCTGATCGTCATCCTTTATGTGGTGGCCAATATCATCGGCTTGTTCTAAACGCCGGATACGGCGGGCCCATTCAGGCCAACGCGCGGCCTTCCGCCGCGACAAGTGCAGAATTGCTACCCTGCTCAATTCTCGGTAGTTTCCGCTCCCGAAGCAGCCCGCCCCAACGCAACAGGACGGAGAAAACCGACGTGGCGCCCATCCAATATATCGTCGAGGGCGGTCACCGGCTCTCGGGCTCGATCGAGCCATCCGGCAACAAGAATTCAGCGCTGCCGATCATCGCCGCCGCCCTGCTCACCGAGCATCCGGTGACGCTGGAGAACGTGCCGCGGATCCGCGACACCGAGACGCTGGTCGAACTGATCCGCTCGGTCGGCGCGGCGGCGGAATGGACCGGGCGCAACACGCTTCACATCCATGCCAAGAGCATCCGCGCCGCCGATCTCGACCCTGAGCTCTGCGTGCGCATCCGCGCCTCGATCCTGCTCGCCGGCCCCCTGCTCGCGCGCTGCGGCGAGGTGATGCTGCCGCCACCCGGCGGCGACGTCATCGGCCGCCGCCGCCTGGACACCCATGTGCTGGCGCTGGAGCAGTTGGGCGCCAAGGTCACCGCGACCGACCGGCTCGAATTCCGCGCACCCAAGCTTGCCGGCGCGGACGTGTTCCTGGACGAGCCGAGCGTCACCGCGACGGAGAACGCGCTGGTGGCGGCGGTCGCCGCCGACGGCGTCACCCACTTGCGCAACGCGGCCTCCGAGCCCCATGTGCAGGACCTCGCCAACTTCCTGGTCGCGCTTGGCGCGAAGATCGAGGGCATCGGCACCAACACCATGATCATTCATGGGCCGGCAACGCTGGGAGAAGCGACCTATCGGATCCAGCCCGACCATATCGAGGTGGGCTCGCTGATCGGGCTTGCCGCCGTGACGCGCTCGCCGCTTCGCATCACGCGCGCCGGCGTCGAGCATCTGCGCTCGATCCGCATGGGTTTCGAGCGGCTCGGCATCGTCTGCCGGGTCGAGGGCGACGACCTGATCGTGCCGTCGAACCAGACACTGAAGATCCAGGACGATTTCGGCGGCCACGTGCCGAAGCTGGAGGACCAGCCCTGGCCGGCCTTTCCGGCCGACCTGATGTCGATCGCGATCGTCACCGCCACGCAATGCGAGGGCGTGATCCTGATGTTCGAGAAGATGTTCGAATCCAGGATGTTCTTCGTCGACAAGCTGATCGCGATGGGCGCGCGCATCGTGCTGTGCGACCCGCACCGCGCCATCATCGCAGGGCCCAGCCGCCTGCACGGCGCGACCATGACCTCACCCGACATCCGCGCCGGCATGGCGATGTTGCTGGCCGCCGTGTGCGCCCAGGGCACCTCCACCATCAACAACGCCGACCAGATCGAGCGTGGCTACGAGCGCATCGAGGAACGGCTGAACGCGCTGGGCGCGAAGATCACGCGCGTGCCGGAGCGGAGGGGCTGAGGGTTCTGTCTTCCTTCTCCCTCGTGGGAGAAGGTGGCGAAGCACATAGTATCGTAGGGTGGGCAGAGCGACTTGTCCGCCGTAGCTCGTAGAGCGAAGGCGGAAGCGTGCCCACGCCCTCTGTTGCAATATTGGAAAGGTGGTGGGCACGGCGCGCCTTTGCCCACCCTACGAGACCGAGCTAACGGATAGGGAGCACCTCACCTCTCCTCGCTCTCACAGGCCATGTTTTCGTCGCGCGGCCGTGCTAATGAGCCGCCATGCTCGACACCGTCCAACATCATTCGCAGCCGCAAGCCGGCGTGCCGCAGAACCATCTCGCCGAAGAGTTCGTCGAGACGCTGCGGCTGGCCGTGCCGATGATGCTGACGCAGCTCGGGCAGATCGCGATGATCACGACCGATCTCGCGCTGATCGGGCGGCTTGGCGAGGATGCGGTGGCCGCGGCGGCGCTGGCGCACACCGTCTATTTCGTCAGCTTCACCTTCGGGCTCGGATTGATGGCTGCGGTGTCGCCGCTGGCGGCGCAGGCGTTTGGCGCCGGAGATGTCAGGCTGATCCGCCGCTCCTTGCGCGTCGGCCTGTGGGTCGCGCTGCTGATCTCGCTGCCGATGATGGCCTCGCCGCTCTATGGCGAGCGGATCCTGCTCGCGCTCGGACAGGCGCCGCAGTCGGCCGCGCTGGCCCAGCGCTATCTCAACGGCCTGGCCTGGGGCATCGCGCCGGCGCTCGGCTTCATCGCGTTGCGCAGCATGATGAGCGCGGTGAACCGGCCGCAGCCGCCGCTCTGGATCACGCTCGCGGCGATCCCGGTCAATGCCGCGCTGGTCTATGCGCTGATCCACGGCCTGTTCGGCCTGCCGGAGCTCGGCCTGTTCGGCGCCGGACTTGCGACCACGATCGTCAACCTCGGCACGTTCGTCGCCGTGCTCGCGATCGCAGGGCTGCGCAAGCCGTTTTCGGACTACCGCCCGCTTGCCCGCCTGTGGCGGATCGATTGGCCGCTGATGCGTCAGCTGATCGCGATCGGCGCACCGATCTCGTTTTCGCTGCTGCTGGAATATGGCCTGTTCTCCTCGGCAGCGCTGCTGATGGGGTTGATCTCGACCGCCGCGATTGCCGCGCATCAGATCGCGCTGCAGATCACCGCCGTGCTGTTCATGGTGCCGCTCGGCATCGGCATGGCGGCCACCGTGCGGGTCGGCCACGCCTTCGGCCGCGGCGAGCCGGCGGCGGTGAAGCGCGCCGGGCTCGTCGCCGCCTTGCTCGGCATGGCGTTGGTCTCCGCCCTGACGATCGCCATCATCCTCGGCCGCTACCAGTTGGGCCGGCTGTTCTTCGGCAGCGGTGAGGCGAGCGCGGCCACCATCGAGCTGACCGCGACGCTGCTGCTGGTCGGCGCCACCTTCTTCATCGCCGATGGTCTGCAGACCATCATGGGTGGCGCGCTACGCGGCATCAACGATACGAGAATGACACTGCTGTTCGCGGCAATCGGCTATTGGGGCATCGCCTTTCCCATCGCCTGGGTGCTGGCCTTCAACGGGGGGCTCGGCGCGGTCGGTGTCTGGGTCGGATTTTCCCTCGGGACATTCGTCTATGCCGGGCTCTTGATCTTGCGCTTCCGGATGCTGACGCGCAGACTGGCGAGATGAACGGGGCCGTCCGCGAAGTCACGCCTGAGGTCGATGCCAACACGCTGCTGGCAGGCGCGCAATTCGTCGACGCGTTTCGCGTCGAGATCGGCGCAGCGACGGTGAATGCCCGCGAGGCCTGCACCCGGATGGTGCTGCACGGGCCGCGCTGGATCGACGTGCTGCTGCGCCTGCGCAACATTGTTGTGACGCCGTTCGGGC
This sequence comes from Bradyrhizobium sp. CCBAU 65884, assembly GCF_028128835.1. Classification (NCBI taxonomy): domain Bacteria; kingdom Pseudomonadati; phylum Pseudomonadota; class Alphaproteobacteria; order Hyphomicrobiales; family Nitrobacteraceae; genus Bradyrhizobium; species Bradyrhizobium sp. CCBAU 65884. Next base: position 218,529 of record NZ_LBJU01000127.1, read on the forward strand.
TGAAGACGTCGGGCGAAGGCGCACCGGCGCCGCACGGATTGATCGGCCTCTTTCCGGTGGTCGACGAAACGCCCGACCGTCTGGTCGCGGGTTTCGACGACTACCACCTCGACTTCCGCATCGTCGTCGACGTAGCCGGCGACGCCGCGGGCCGACAGGTCACATCGACCACGCTGGTGCGGACACACAATCTGCTTGGCCGGACCTACCTCACGCTCATCATGCCCTTCCACAAGCTCGTGGTTCGCAGCATGATGACAGGGATCATGGAGCCGGCGCGATGAACCGTCCGGGCCGACATTGACGAACACCGCCCGCGTTCAGCCCACCGGCCCCGGGGTCCAATTGTCCCCTGCAAGCGGACTAACTCTCACATCGGGAATGACCCCGAGGTCCATGCTTGGATCGAAATGGCGCATCGTCCGCTCATTGAGGTCAATGATGCGGCCAGGTCTCAGTGGCCCCACGTCATTTATCTTGACGATGACCTTCTTGCCCACGGCTTCGACGAGGGCATATTTCGGCCTCGCGCCAAATTGAACCCCGCCGAATTTGCGACGCAAGCTCGTCTTGATGGCAGCCGTCCAGGCAGAGGGATCATAACGCTCGCCGGTGGCTGTCTTCGGACCGCCCTCCTCCTTGCCGGGCTTGAACGGATTGTACGTGGACGCCGCGCCAACGATCGCATCGCCGGAGGCGGCATCGACGACGTCACTTGAGTGATCCCCACGTGTTTCACTTCGAGCAACGGCAACAGAGAAGGCGAGCGCAACCAGGGCGCCGCAAATTGCGACGCTCGAGCGGAATAGCATCATAAGTCCTGTGATTTTTTAGATTGTCCGGTTCCAGAACCGCAAACGTGGTCAAGCGAACGCAGAAGCGTTCATGAACTTGCGCCAATCGTTTTGCGGATTCGAGCCAACCCCTGGCTACGGAACCGTCGTGGGAACCGGAGTGGTCCTCACGTAGTGTTTTAGCTTCACGCTGACTAAGACAGAGATTGCGTCAGCAGCATGACCCGATGGAACCTGGCGCGTGCAGCGTCTCAGGCAGCCGATCAGCCAAGCCGCGCGACGTGCGCATTGCTGTCGAAAGCCGACGTTTACGAGGACACGCCGAACTCACTCCGCAACGCGCGCGGTCCTGTCGTCCGAGACCTCCGACCATTCGCCGACGACGCGGTCGAGGTCGCACAGATTCTGGTGCATCTGCTCAAGTGAGAAACCGAGTGCGAAGAAGCGCTCGGCAGTGTCGCCGGCATGGCCGCGGATCAGGCCGTCGTGGCGCACGGCGGCAACCGCTTCGGCGTAGTGCTGAAGCGCGACGTGGACCGGATGGATCGGCGGCGCGCCGGCTCCTTCGCGCAAGGCCGCTGCGGCCGACCGCAGGAAGCGCGCGATCACGGTCGAGACTTCCGTCAGGGGTGCTGCGAGCCGCGTCTGCACCTCGATCGGCAACGGCACCACGGTGGCGCGGCCAATCATCACGACGTCATGACGCAACCGCAGGACCGTTCGCAGCAGCGGCCCGGTGTCCGGACCGCTCGACAGCCGCGCGGCGCGCTCGCGCTCGGCTTCAGTGCCGATGGCATTGAGACCAACCATCGCGGTGCCGATCCCGTCCTGGATCCGGTGCAGCGCGTCGTTGTCGCGGCCGCGGGTGAGGCCCGCGAGCAGCTCGGTGAAGGCATCGGCGATCAGCTCGAGCAGGATCGCGGCGCTGGCACGGATCTGCCGTACCGCGCGCGAGGGCAGCACCAGGAACGAGACCAGCAATCCCGTGATGGCGCCGACCGCGACCTCGCTGACACGGTCGATCGCCGAGGTCATGGGATCGGAATGATGCATGGTCGGAACCAGGAGCACGATCACGGCGGTCACGGTGGCGGCGCTGAGGCTCGGATTGATCGCGGCGATGAAGGCGAGCGGCGCGACCGACAGCACCAGGAGCCCCAGCAGGCCCGCTTCGCTGGAATAAGGAATCAGGATCGCGATGGCGCCGCCATAGATGGCACCGCCGATGGTGCCGAGCATGTAGTCGCGCGTCGCCTTCAGCGAGCGGCCGACGCTCATCTGGGTCACGATCAGTGAGGTCAGCACCGCCCAGAGCGGCAATAGCAGATGCAGCGCGGTGGCGAGCGCATAGGCCGCGGTCGCGGCGACCGTGACCCTGATCGCCAATCCCAGTTGCGTCCGCCGCGACCTGATCCGCTCCCACACCTGTCCTGCGAATGCCATGGTCAGACGTCCCAATCTTCTCAGGCCAAGCAAAAGCATGGCTGATGCCCGCGGCCCCAAGGCCGCTTGAAAGGCCAAATCAGCCCGCCTAACTTGCGCGCCAAAACGAGGAAACACGATGGCCCACGAAACCGCAACGCTCGCCGCCTACGTCTTCAACCTGGAATACCAGGATATTCCGGCCGAGGTGCTGGATCGCGCCAAGGTGCTGACGCTGGACTTCCTCGGCAGCGCGATCCGGGCCAGGCGCGAGGCGGAATCGACCCCGTCGATGCTGAAAATGCTGGAGGCGCTGGCGCTCGACACCAAGGGCGAGTCCACCGTGTTCGGCGACTCCAAGACCTGGACGCCCGCGATCGCGGCGCTGCTCAACGGCGCGCTCGGCCATTCCCTCGATTTCGACGACACCCACGCCGATTCCTCGCTGCATCCGAGCGCGCCGGTCGTTCCGGCCGCCTTCGCCATCGGCGAGATGGTCGGCGCTTCGGGCCGCGACGTGCTGACCGCGATCGTCGCGGGTTATGAGGTCTGCTGCCGGCTCGGCAACGCGCTCGATCCGACCTCGCATTATGCGCGCGGCTTCCACCCGACCGCGACCGCCGGCACCTATGGTGCGGCCGCGGCGGCCGGAAAACTGCTCGGCCTCTCCGAGCAGCAGCTCATCGCCGCCTTCGGTGTCTCCGGCAGCCAGGCCGCCGGCTCGCTGCAATTCCTGGTCAACGGCGCCTGGAACAAGCGCTACCAGGTCGGCGCCGCCGCGATGAATGGCGTGATCGCCGCGACGCTGGCGCGCAACGATTTCGTCGGCGCGACCGAATCGGTCGAGGGCAAGCACGGCCTGCTCGCCGGCTACACCGACGATGCGCATCCGGACAAGGCGGTCGCCGAGCTCGGCAAGACCTACGAGACCATGAAGATCGGCGTCAAACCGTATCCGAGCTGCCGCTACACCCATGCCGCGATCGACGCGCTGATCGCGATGCGTCGCGAGCACAATCTGACGCCCGACCAGGTCAAGCGCGTCGAGATCGGCCTGCATCGCAATGGCATCACACTGACCGGCGATGCCGCCACCAAGCGTCATCCGACCTCGATCGTCGGCGGCCAGTTCTCGATGTTCTTCACCGGCGCGCTCGCGCTCGACCAGGGTTCGTTCGGCTGGGACGACTACAACCGCCTTGGCGATGTCGCCATCGACGCACTCGCCGACAAATTCGACGTCGTGCAGGACGACCGGCTCGAGGTCGGCCGCACCCATCCATTCGGCGCCCGCGTGAGCATCACGACGGACGATGGCGTGCATGAGCGGCTCTATGCGGATCCGTCCGGCGAGCCGAATTCGTTCCCGGACGCGCAGGCGATGCAGCAGAAATTCCTGACGCTCGCGCGCCCCGTGCTCAACGCGCGCGCGGAAAAATTCGCGGATGCGATCATGACGCTGGAGCGTTTCGACCGTGTGGCCAAGGCGACGGAGCTGGGGCGATAACAGCCGCCTAGTTCGTCCCCGCCAGCTTCCCCTTCTCGCGCGTTGCCGCAATCACATCACGCACGAGATCGAACACGCCATCCGCCCCCAGCGGCCCGTTCGGCGAGCGACCGAGCCGCACGATCACCAACTTCTCCGACGGGATCATGATCGCGTACTGCCCGATCGTGCCCTTGGCGAAGAAGGCATCGCGCGGCCAGCCGTGTGTGATGCGAAACTTTGCACCAATGCTGTCGCCCTGGTTGGTCCAGAAGCCGGCGCCGATGCCGACCCAGGCATGCGGCGTGGCTGACGCTGAGTAATTCACCCAGCCCTCGGGCAGGATACGCTTGCCGCCGGCTATGCCGTCGTTGAGATAGAGCTGGCCGAAGCGCGCCCAGTCGCGCGCGGAGGCCAGCATTTCGCCGGATCCCTCGATCGTGCCTGACGCGTCGAGCTGAAGCGTGACGTTGACCATGCCGAGTGGCGCGAACAATTCGCGGCGTGCGAAGCGGAGCGCATCGGCGGGCTTGCCGCCGGCGGCATCACGCAGCAGATGCGCGAGGATGAGGAAGTTGCCGTCGTGATAATTCCACGCCGTGCCCGGCGCGGTTACAAGCGGCGCGCGCTCGGCAAAGCTGGCCATATCGTCTTCGGCGTATTTCATGGTGTTGACCGGTTCCAGCGCGGAGCCGAGCGAGGCCTCCAGCGAGCTTCCGAGCGCAATGCCCGCGGTGTGACGCAGCAATTGATCGACGGTGATGGGATGACGCGGATCATCCAGATTTTGCCAGGCGGCGATGGGCGCGGGGCCGTCGAGCTTCAACTTGCCCTGTCGCACCAGAATGCCTGTCAGGGCCGACATCACCGACTTCGTCATGGAGAAACCAAGCAGTTGCGTCTCCGGCCCGATACCCTCGGCATAGCGCTCGGCGATGATTCGGCCGGCCTTCATGACAACGATAGCGCGGGTGCGGCGATAAGGCGGCTGCGGGGGCTCGGCAAAGGCGCGGTCGAGCGCGGCTGCCAGGCCCTCGCTCTGCGGCGGCACGATCCCCGGGCCGGCGATCTCGGGGAGCAGCGCGGGCTGCTTGTCGTCAGGCGGCAACGCGACATCGGCGATCCCCTGCCCGTGCTCGAGCGTGCAACCAAGTCCCTCGCGATAGACGGCATGGCTGCGGCCGATTCCGAACAGGGACACCGTGACATCCTTGCGCGTGCGATCGATCCGAACATCCATCGCCCAGGTGAGCAGATCCGCGCCCGGCATCGCGTCGGTGGTCTCGGCGAGGTCGCGCGTGGGATCGAGGCCGGAGACGAAGGTCTCCGCGCAGAGCGTGTGGGCGATGAAGCCGGTCGCAACCTTCGGCACGTCGCGGGCGCGTGCGGCGCCGAGCGCGAGGCCCGCACAGGCGATGGTGGTGGTGAGGAGAATGATCTTGCGGCGGCGAGTCACGGGCTTTCTCCGGCTTTGGGACGAGTGCGGGAGAGCAGGCCGGATGCAGGCGATACGCGCTCGCCGGATTTGGAAAACGACCTCGTCGAAAGTGATCGAGGCTAGTCGATTTCGGAATTCTTACGTGATTTCAAAGGTCTAAAAATCTAGGCCGCATTCACCTTCAGCCGCCGATATTCCGTCGGCGTCACCCCAGTCACGGCCTTGAAGGCGCGGTTGAACGGACCCAGCGACTGGAAGCCGGCGTCCATCGCGATGGTGATGACGGGAACCTCGGCCTGGGTGGCATCGGCGAGCGCAGCCTTGGCCTCCTCGATCCGGTGATTGTTCAGGAACACATTGAAGTTGCGATAACCGAGCCGCTGGTTGATCAGCCGGCGCAGCCGGTATTCCGGAATTTTCAGCCGGCCCGCCAGCACGCCGATGGTGATATTCTCCTGACGATAGATCCGCTCGCCCGCCATCAGTCGCATCAGGGCGTCGATGAGTTTTTGATCGGCGGATTCATCGGCCGCAGGCTGACTGAAAACAACCGGCGGGGCGGGCGCCACCGCGGCCGGAAACAGATCCGCCCCATCGATGCGCATCATGGCATAGACGATCGCCGCGACGGTGCAGGCGAGCGCGCCGGCATTGACGGTTTCGGCGACATCGCCGACGTGGTGGCCGACGACGGCGATCTGGAGCACCGCGTTCAGCCCGCCATAGAGCGCGGTTGCACAGACGACGAAGACACGAGCGCTGCGGCGGCGCTCGACCAGGTCAGCTGTCCAGGAGGCGATCATCTGCCCGACCGCAAGGGCGATGAAACCGAGCACGATCAGATTGACCACCGTCACCGAGAAGCGCACATGGCCGCTGGGCGCAATCCAGACGCAGCCTGCGAAGCTGAAGGCCGTCACCAGCGCCCAGACCCATCCGTGCCACCAGCGGAGGTGAAACTCGTCGTCAAACAGGGAGCGTGTGAACAGCCAGAACACTACGATGGTGCCAGTCGACAACGCGATCAGCGGTGCATGCCAGAGCGGGACCCGCGACGTGACATCCACCGAATAGCTCACCGCATGCGCGGCCGAGCTGAGCGCGAAGGCAGCACCGAGGCGGGCTGCCAGCACGTTGCGAAAGTCGTGTAGCAGCGACGCCGCCAGCATCAGTAGCAGAGCGACGCTGGCGGCGCGAAAGGCGAGGTCGATGGCGGCAAGGCTCATCAGGTGATGCGATCGGTCGCAGTTGAAGTCGGACGAACATCGTTCGTTGCGTCCGTTTTTTCAAGGACCATGCGTTCACAACCGTCATCGCCCGGTTTCACGGATCGTAGGGTAGGCAAAGCGAAGCGTGCCCACCACTTCGTCTCGATCGGAGAAAGCTGGTGGGCACGGCGCTGACGCGCCTTTGCCCACCCTAAGGCCTGTCATCGCCGACCGCGGAGTACGGCGCTATCACACCTGTGGCGTCGGGCCCGCCTTTGTCGCGACGGCGATGCGGAATTCTGCTACCGTCGCGACCAAGAAAGCCAAAAGGAGCCTACTCATGAGCTGGCAACCCTCCAACGATCCCGTGCTCGGCGATCCCATGTCCTGCGATGCGCTCGATCTCGTCATCGTGCCGCGCACGCGCGATCTCGGCGACGGGTTCGCGGTGCGGCGTGCGCTGCCGCATGGCAAGCGGCAGATGGTCGGGCCCTTCATCTTCTTCGATCATTTCGGACCGGTGCAGTTCGTCTCCGGCAAGGGCATGGACGTGCGGCCGCATCCGCATATCGGCCTTGCCACCGTGACCTATCTGTTCGATGGCGCGATCATGCATCGCGACAGCGAGGGTAACGTCCAGGAGATCGCGCCCGGCGCGATGAATTTGATGACGGCCGGGCGCGGCATCGCGCATTCCGAGCGCACGCCGGATGCGCAGCGCGCCTCGGGCCAGAAGATGCTGGGCCTGCAAAGCTGGATCGCGCTGCCGGCGGGATCGGAAGAGATCGCGCCGTCGTTCCAGCATTACGGCGCCGGCGATTTGCCGATGATCTCCGAGCGCGATTTCACCGCACGGGTGATCGCGGGCTCGTCGTTCGGCATTACGTCGCCCGTGACCATGGTCTCGCCCTGGTTCTACACCGAGGTCACGGCCGCCGCCGGCGCGAGCGTGCCGCTCGATCCCGATCATGAGGAGCGCGCGATCTATATCGTCGACGGCGAGGTCGAGATCGCAAACGAGCGCTACGAGGCGCCGCGGCTGCTGATCTTCCGCCCGGGCGACCGCATCACCGTGAAGGCGCTGAAAGCGACCCGGATGATGTTTCTCGGCGGCGATGCACTGGAGGGGCCGCGCCACGTCTGGTGGAATTTCGTATCCTCCAGCAAAGAGCGGATCGAGCAGGCCAAGCAGGACTGGAAAACCGGCCGTTTCGCCGGGGTTCCGCAGGAACATGAGTTCATTCCGCTGCCGGAATAGGCTAATCCGGTGTCCGGCCGCGCCATCCGGCGCGGCCGGATTTCCTGTCGCAAGGCCCTGACGATGACCACCATGCTCTCCAGCGACCTGCCCCTGACCAAGATCGGACGCGGCAAGGTGCGCGATATTTACGCCGTCGACGACGAGCGCCTGCTGCTCGTCACCACCGACCGCATCAGCGCCTTCGACGTGGTGATGGGCGAGACCATCCCGATGAAGGGCGCGGTGCTGACGCAAATCAGCGCGTTCTGGTTCAACGAGCTCGAAGGCGTGGTGCCGCATCACATGATCAGCGCCGATACCGACGAGATCATCGCGGCCGTGCCGGCGCTGAAACCGCACCGCGCCGAGATCCTTGGCCGCGCCATGCTGTGCAAGCGCACCACCGTATTCCCGATCGAGTGCGTGATCCGCGGCTATATCTCGGGCTCGGCCTGGAAGGAGTACGCCGCCAGCGGCACGCTCGCGGGCGAGAAGCTGAAGGCCGGCCTCGTCGAGAGCGAGAAGCTCGAGCCTTCGATCTTCAGCCCGGCGACCAAGGCCGAGACCGGCCATGACGAGAACATCACGATTGCGAAGATGCGCGAGGTCGTCGGCGACGAGGTCGCCTACACGCTGGAAAGCATGACGCGTGCGATCTACACGCTCGGCGAGGAGCTGGCGCGCGAGCAGGGCATCATCATCGCCGACACCAAGTTCGAGTTCGGCCAGGACAAGGACGGCCGCATCATCCTGATCGACGAGGTGATGACGCCGGATTCCTCGCGCTTCTGGGCGGTCGATGCCTACAAGCCCGGCCAGCCGCAGGCGAGCTTCGACAAGCAGCCCTTGCGCGACTATCTCGACGTCGAGCGCCGTGCCGGCCGCTGGAACGGCGACGCCCCGCCACCGCCGCTGCCGGCAAGCGTGGTGGACGCGACCAGCAAGCGGTATCTCGAAGCGTATCGTCGCGTGACGGGGACGGAACTGAAGATCTAGGCGTGGTTGCTGCCACACGCCCCGCCTCCTGCGGCGGCCGTCATTCACACTTCGCTGTCGTCCCGGACAAGCGTAGCGCAGATCCGGAACCGTCCGACGAGCAGAGAATTCGGATTTAAGTGGAGCTCGTCCTTAGGTCGGCGCTTTGGCTCCATCTGGGCTGCGATCTCGACTCCATTGATCCAGATCAAACCGGGAGCCAACGATAAAAGGAAGCTGATCACCTCGGCTTGATACAACAACGAGGGAGGTTGCCATGAGGCTGGTCGGCATCAGGCGAACGCTACTTTTTGCAGCCGTTCTGGGCTGCGGAATTTTTGGCTCGACCCAATGGTCAAACGACGCCGGCACCGTGTTCGGCGTTTCAAGCGCCGAAGCCAGGGTCGGTCGGCCGGCAACTCCCGCGAGCGTTGCCGGCGTCGCACGTCGAACCACGCGACGCGCGGTCGTAGGGGGAGCGGCTGTGGGTGCGGCAGCTGCCGGCGCAGCATGCGTCCGCGTCTATGTGAACGGCGCCTACGTGTGCCGCTGATGCATTCGCGCTGGCGATTCCAATCGCCGGCGCGGGACCCTCGATTGCCGGTCAGACCCCCGCCATCATCACGTATTTGATCTCGACATATTCTTCCATGCCGTGACGCGAGCCTTCACGGCCGAGGCCGCTTTCCTTGACGCCGCCGAACGGCGCGACTTCGGTGGTGATGAGGCCGGTGTTGACGCCGACCATGCCTGACTCCAGCGCTTCGGCCACGCGCCAGACGCGGCCGAGATCGCGGGAGTAGAAATACGACGCCAGGCCGAACGGCGATGCGTTGCACATCGCGATCACATCGGCTTCGTCCTTGAAGCGGATCACCGGCGCGAGCGGCCCGAAGGTTTCTTCCTGCGATACCAGCGAGTCCGACTTGACGTCGGCCAGCACGGTCGGCTCGAAGAAGGAGCGCCCGAGCTCGCTGCGCTTGCCACCAGTGACGACCTTGGCGCCGCGCTTGACCGCATCCGCGATGTGGCGCTCGACCTTGTCGACCGCCTTCATGTTGATCAGCGGCCCCTGCGTGACGCCGCTCTCGGTGCCGTCGCCGATCTTCATCGCGGCGACCTTCTTCGACAGCTTCTGCACGAACTCGTCGTAGACCTTGTCCTGGGCGTAGAGCCGGTTGGCACAGACGCAGGTCTGGCCCATGTTGCGATATTTCGAGACGATGGCGCCTTCGACCGCGGCGTCGATATCGGCGTCGTCGAACACGACGAAGGGCGCGTTGCCGCCGAGCTCAAGACCAAGCCGCTTCACGCCGACGGAGGCCTGCTGGTAGAGGATCTTGCCGACCGCGGTCGAGCCGGTGAAGCCGACGAAGCGCACTGCCGGATGCTCGCACAGCACCTTGCCGATCGGCGGCGCATCACCGGTGATGATGTTGAGCACGCCCTTGGGGATGCCGGCCTTCTCTGCGAGCACGGCCAGCGCCAGCGCCGACAGCGGCGTTTCATTGGCGGGCTTGAGCACCACGGTACAGCCGGCGGCGAGCGCCGGGGACACCTTGCGGGTAATCATGGAGTTCGGGAAATTCCACGGCGTGATCGCGCCGCAGACACCGATCGGCTGCTTGATCGCCAGCAGCCGCGCATCGGGCCGCTGCGTCGGAATGGTCTCGCCGTAGACGCGGCGAGCTTCCTCCGCGAAGAACTCGATATAGGCCGCACCGATATCGACCTCGCCGAGCGCCTCCGAAAGCGGCTTGCCCTGCTCGGAGGTCAGGATCAGCGCGAGATCCTCGCGGTTGGCGATGATCAGCTCGAACCATTTGCGCAGGATGTTGGAGCGCTGCTTGGCGGTGTGCTTGGCCCAGGCCGGAAACGCACGCTGAGCGGCCTCGACCGCCTTGGTCGTCTCGTCCGCACCGAGCTGCGGCACTTTTGCAAGCTCGACGCCGGTCGCGGGATTGTTGACGGCAAAGACCGGCGTGCCGACCCAGGCACCATCGATGTAGCAGGCCTCCTTCAGGAGCGAGGGGTCTTTCAACCGGTCGCGCAGGGTGGCGGTGGCTTGCGTGGCGCGTGCGGCAGCGGGCGGGGTCATGGCGTTACTCCTCGAACGATCATTTCGGGGCGATCGGATCGGCCGGAATATAGGGACAAGCAGCGCGCAATGCACCGTCCCACAACGCACATCTGATGGGAGCTAAACCGGCAGCGGCCTTAGGCCGCGCCGCTCATATAGGTCTCGCGGCGGCCGATCATACGTTCGGCCGCGGCCTTGGCGTCGGCCTTCGACGAGGTTGCGCAGGTACGGTATTCGAGATCGGGAACGTTGGACGGGTTGCGGCGGCCGAACCAGTTCTTGGAGCCCACCCGCAGCAGCGCCAGCGCCTGCGCCAAATTGTCGACTGCACCGAAGGAATAGAGCGCGCCGGTCCCGGCGATGCGCACCTCATAGATCCCTGGCGAAATCGGCGCCTCCAGGTTCTCGCCCCGTCCGGGACGGGGATAGCGCTTCCATTCGCTCCAGGTCGAAATCATCTGAGGTCCCCCTCGCGGCCGCTTGGCGACCGCCCAATTTGCATCAAGTCTTAACGTCGGCCGCCGATCGGCCGAGTGCTGAACGCCGCAACGCACAAAATGTTTCAAGTGCTTCAAACACAGGAATCATATCGCCAGCGCCCATTCACGGTCACGGCGAGATGCGGCCATCCACCGCAGATTGTGACGGAGTGTTGCCGTTCGGCCCGCCTGTCGTCCTGTGTGTGGCACGGACCGTCAAGTCACGACATCGCGACCGCCGCAGGCATCTGGACGCGCTTGCCGCGCGGAGCCTGCGGGAGGACAATCGATCACTGCCAACAATAATCAAACTCGAGGAAACGCCATGCAAAGCAAAGCTGAGATCGACGAGATTCTGCGTCAGAAGAGCGACGCCCAGGAGATTCCCGGGGTCGTCGCCATCGCCGCCAGCGGTAACGACGTGCTGTATCAGGGCGCGTTCGGCAAGCGCGACCTGTCCAAGCCCGACGCGATGACAGCGGACAGCGTGTTCTGGATCGCCTCGATGACGAAGGCGGTGACGTCGGCGGGCGCGATGCAGCTGGTCGAGCAGGGCAAGCTGTCGCTGGATGCGCCGATCGGTGAAGTGTTGCCCGATCTCGCCGCGCCGCAAGTGCTCGAAGGTTTTGATGCCAATGGCGAACCAAAACTGCGACCGGCGAAGGGCGCGATCACGCTGCGCCATCTCATGACCCACACTGCCGGGTTTGCCTACAACGTTTGGAACGGCGATTGCGCGCAATATCTGGAGAAGACCGGAACGCCGAACATCTTCTCCTGCCAGAACGTTGCGCTGAAGACGCCGATCATGTCCGATCCCGGCACGCGCTGGGAATATGGCATCAACATCGACTTCGTCGGCAAGGCGGTGGAAGCCGTGAGCGGCAAGCGTCTCGATGCTTACTTGCGCGATCACATGTTCACACCGCTCGGCATGAACGACACCGCCTTCAAGATCACCGACGACATGCGCCAGCGCCTGGTCGCCACGCACGCACGCGGCGAGGATGGATCGCTGGCGCCGATTCCGTTCGAGATCGAACAGAATCCGGAATTCCACATGGGCGGCGGCGGCCTCTACAGCACGGCCGGCGATTACATCAAGTTCACCCGGATGATCCTCAACAAGGGCCGCGGCAACGGCAACCAGGTGCTGAAGCCCGAGACGGTCGCGCTGATGGGCCAGAACCACATCGGCGATCTCACGATTGGCAAGATGACGACAGTGGCGCCCATGTACACCAACGACGTCGATCTCTTCCCCGACATCGTGAAGAAGTGGGGGCTCTCCTTCCTGATCAACACCGCCAAGACGCCAGAAGGCCGCAGCGCCGGCAGCCTCGCCTGGGCCGGTCTTGCCAACACCTATTTCTGGATCGACCCGGCACGCGATGTTTCCGGCGTCATCCTGATGCAGGTATTGCCATTCGTCGACGCCAAGTGCCTGGAGGCGTTCGCGGGATTCGAGCGCGGGGTGTACGCCGGGCTCGATGCGGGGAGCGGGCAGAAGGCGGCCTAGCCACTTAGTATGAGGTGCGCGGCGTCGCGCGCCTTCGCCACAATCGATAACCTCGTGCCCAAGGCCATCGGCTTCGGACACGAGGCATCAACTTCGAGGAGACGAACTTGGCGAGCGATCTGGCTGACAAAGCGGACAGCTACGTTTGCGGCATCTCGGACACGCCGCTGCTCGGCGACACCATTGGCCGCAGCCTCGACCACGCGGTGCGGCGCTGGGGCGATCGCGAGGCGCTGGTCTCGCCCAGCCACGGTGTCAGATGGACATGGCGGGAATTCGCCGAGCGGGTCGATGCGCTCGCCGCCGGCTTTCTCGCGCTCGGGCTCGAACGCGGGGAACGGATCGGCATCTGGTCGCTAAACCGGCCGGAATGGACGCTGACCCAGTTCGCCGCCGCCAAGGCCGGCTTGATCCTGGTGACGATCAATCCGGCCTACCGTCTCAGCGAGCTCGAATTCGCGCTGAAGAAGGTCGGCTGCGCGGCGATCGTCACCGCCACCGCCTTCAAGACCAGCAATTACATGGAGATGCTCAACACGCTGCTACCGGAGCTGGCGGGCGCGAGGCCCGGACAGCTGCAGGCGGCGCGACTGCCAGCCTTGCGGATGGTGATCCAGATCGGCGGCCCGGCGGCCTCAGGCACTGTCGCGTTCGAGGAGGTCGCGCGGATGGGCCGAGCGGAGCATCGCGAGCAACTTGCCGCGCTCGGTGCTGCGCTTCAGTTCGACGACCCCGTCAACATCCAGTTCACCAGCGGCACCACGGGATCGCCAAAGGGCGTCACGCTGACCCACCACAACATCCTCAACAACGGCTATTTCACGGGACGCGCGATGCGCCTGACGGAAGCGGACCGCATCTGCATTCCGGTGCCGCTCTATCATTGCTTCGGCATGGTCATGGGCAACCTTGCCTCGGTCACGCTCGGCACCACCATGGTCTACCCGGGCGAGGGCTTTGATCCGCTCGCGACGCTGCGCGCGGTCGAGCAGGAGAAATGCACCGCGCTATATGGCGTGCCGACCATGTTCATCGCGGAGCTCGATCATTCCGAGTTCAAGAATTTCAATTTGAAATCACTGCGCACCGGCATCATGGCGGGCGCGCCCTGCCCGATCGAGGTGATGAAGCGCGTCAACACCGAGATGAACATGCGCGAGGTCACCATCGCCTATGGCATGACCGAGACCAGCCCAGTGAGCTTCCAGAGCGCGACCGACGATCCGCTCGAGCGCCGCGTCTCCACCGTCGGCCGCATCCACCCGCATGTAGAGGTGAAGGTCGTCGATCTCGAAGGCAGGATCGTCAAGCGCGGCGAACGCGGCGAGCTCTGCACCCGCGGCTACAGCGTCATGCTGGGCTATTGGGAGGAGAAGGAAAAGACGTCCGACGTGCTTGACGCCAATGGCTGGATGCACACCGGCGACCTCGCCACCATCGACGCCGCCGGTTATTGCAACATCGTCGGCCGCATCAAGGATCTGGTGATCCGCGGCGGCGAGAACCTCTACCCGCGCGAGATCGAGGAGTTTCTGTACCGTCACCCCAAGATCCAGGACGTGCAGATCTTCGGCGTCGCCGACACCCGCTACGGCGAGGAGCTCTGCGCCTGGATCCGCGTCAGGCCGGGCGAAACGCTGACGGCCGAGGAGGTCCGTGCCTTCTGCGACGGCCAGATCGCCCACAACAAGATCCCGCGCTACGTCGAGTTCGTCGACGAATTCCCGATGACCGTGACGGGCAAGATCCAGAAATTCGTGATGCGCGATGCCGTGGAGCAGCGGCTTGGATTGAAGGCGGCGAAGACGGCGTGAGAGACTGAGTACCCTTTCCGCAGGACGGTTGTCATTCCCCGCGAAAGCGGGGAATCCAGTACACTGCGGCTTCTCGATTCAATCACAAACGCCTCTGGAATACTGGATCGCCCGGTCTAAACATCGACCCGGGCGATGACAGCGAGGCTGGTGCGCGACTTTTCTAAACCGTCAGCCCGCGCTGCTGGGCCAGCTCCTTTAGCGACACAAGCGGACGCGCGCCGATGTGCTGGATCACTTCGGCGGCCGCGAGCGCACCGAGCTCGCCGCACTGCTTGTGCGCGAGGTTACGCGAAAGGCCGTAGAGGAAGCCCGCCGCAAAGAGATCGCCGGCGCCGGTGGTGTCCACCAGTTTCGTGACCGGTGAGGCCGGAGCTGCGACAGCGTCGGTCGGTGTCACCACCACGCAGCCCTTCTCGCTGCGGGTGACCACGCCGAGATTGACGTCGTTGCGCAGCTGCTTCAGCGCTGTGTCGAAATCCGAGGTCATGTAGAGCGAATGCAGCTCGGACTCGTTGGCGAAGACGATGTCGACCGTGCCGTTGCGCATGAGCGAGAGAAACTCGTCGCGATAGCGGTCGACGCAGAAGGAATCCGACAGCGTCAGCGCCACCTTGCGCTTGGCATCATGGGCGATCTTGGCCGCCTTGACGAAGGCGTCCTTGGCATTCTTGGGATCCCAGAGATAGCCTTCGAGATAGACGATGCCGGCGGCGGCGATCTCGGCCGGGTCGATGTCGGCGGGCGAAAGATCCTGCGCGGCACCGAGATAGGTGTTCATGGTGCGCTCGCCATCATCCGTGACCAGGATGTAGGAGCAGCCGGTGGCGGGGCCGTCCTGCGCGGCCGGCGTGTTGAAGGCGACGCCGGCTGAGCGGATATCGTGGACGTAGAGCTTGCCGATCTGGTCGTCCTTGACCTTGCCGACATAGGCCGCACGTGCCCCTAAGCTGCCGATGCCGACAATGGTGTTGGCGGCCGAGCCGCCCGAGACTTCCGTGGCCGGCCCCATGTCCTTGTAGATGGCGGCCGCCCGTGCCTCGTCAATCAGGGACATGCTGCCCTTGGTCATGCCGTGCTTGGCCAAAAAGGCCTCGTCGGTCCTGACCAGCACGTCGAACAACGCGTTGCCGATGCCGAGAACGTCATATTTCACGTCAGCCATTCACCTTGATCCTGTTTGGCGGATTGCGATCCCTGCGAAAATCCGCTTCCTGTCGGCCTGAAATCTGGCTCGCGGCCTATCACGACCGGGCCTGCGCGGGCAAGCAACGGTATGATAAAGAGCCGATGATCCGCTCCTTCCTGACCGTCTCGACGGGAACACTGGCCTCGCGGCTGCTGGGGTTTGCCCGCGATTCCCTGATCGCGGCGCTGCTCGGCACCGGCGCCGTGGCGGACGCATTCCTGGCCGCCTTCCAGCTGGTCAATGTGGTGCGCAGGCTGCTCAGCGAGGGCGCGCTGAACGCGGCGCTGGTCCCGGCCTGGCTG
The DNA here is from genome assembly GCF_028128835.1 of Bradyrhizobium sp. CCBAU 65884. Taxonomy (NCBI): domain Bacteria; kingdom Pseudomonadati; phylum Pseudomonadota; class Alphaproteobacteria; order Hyphomicrobiales; family Nitrobacteraceae; genus Bradyrhizobium; species Bradyrhizobium sp. CCBAU 65884. The sequence goes on from NZ_LBJU01000127.1 coordinate 234,475, forward strand.
CGCATCCGTGACCGCGATGGCGCGGACGCTGCGGCAGCGTTCGCCGGACGCGTGCTCGGCACGGTCAGCGCGGCGCTGATCATGATCTCAATCGGCATTGCCCTGCTGATGCCGCTGATCATGACGGTCATCGCGCCCGGTTTTCTCGGTGCCGGCACGCTCGATCTCGCCGTCCTGAACGCGCGGCTGATGCTGCCTTATCTCGCCTTCGCCGGGCCCGTCACCGTGCTGATGGGGCTGCTGAATGCGCAAGGGCGCTTTGCGCTCACGGCATTCTCGCCGCTGCTGTTCAACATCGCACTGATCGCCGCGATCGCTTTGCTGCTGGTCTGGCACGCTGACGCCGGCTTCGCCGCGTGGCTGCTGGCGGCCACGGTCGGCATCGCCGGCCTGCTGCAACTCCTGATGCTGCTGTCGCAGCGCAGTGCGCGCCTCGCCACGCCTTTGCGCGTCAGTTTCGACGGGGAGATGCGCAGCTTCTTCGCCAAGGCGATCCCCGGCATGATCGCAAGCTCGGGACCGCAATGGCTGATGGTGGCCGGCGCGATCATCGCATCCGCGACGCCGTCCGCGGTGTCCTGGCTCTATTTCGCAAATCGCCTGATCGAGCTGCCGCTCGGCATCGTCGGCGTCGCCATGGGCACCGTGCTGGTGCCGGAGCTGACGCGCGCGGTGAGTGACGGCGACCGTGATGCGGTGGCGCATGCGCAATCGCGCGCGCTCGAGCTTGCGACCGGGCTGGCGCTCCCCGCCACGCTCGGCCTGATCGTGCTGGCCGAGCCGATCGTGCGGCTGTTGTTCGAGCATGGCGCCTTCGGTGCCGGTGACAGCGCGGCGACCGCGCATGCCTTGACGTGGCTGGCGCTTGGCCTGCCAGCGCACGTGCTGATCAAGGCGCTGTCGCCGGCCTTCTATGCCCGCAACGACACGATGACGCCGCTGCTGGCGACGGCCAAAGGCTTTGTGGTGGCGGTCGTGCTCGCCGTGCTGCTCGGCCATCTCTTTGGCGCAAGCGGGATCGCGGTGAGCATCGCGGCCGGCGCCTGGAGCAGTGCGCTCTCGCTGCTTCGGAAAGGCACCAGCGAATTCGGCTTCTCGGTCGATTCTGCCGCGCGAAAACGGCTGCCGCGGATCGTGCTTGCCGCAGCCGCGATGGGCGCCCTGCTCTGGCTGACCACCGGCCTCGTGCCCGCCGAGGCGCACGGCTTCATCAAATTCATCGTGCTGGGCGTGCAGATCGCGGCCGGGATCGCCGTTTACGGCTTGCTGCTGCAAATCCTCGGCGCCGCTTCCTGGCGCGAGGCGGTAGCCGCCTTGAAGCGACCCGTCTAGCCCGGCCCGGTGCGCGAGATCATCGAATTGCTCTTGACGGGGCAGCGCCGCTGTTGGAAACGACGGCCGAATACCTATGGGAAGGCTTACCATGCCATTCGTTGAACGGGTCTTTTCGGGCGTCCAGCCGACGGGCAATCTGCATCTCGGCAATTACCTCGGCGCCATCGTCAACTTCGTGAAGATGCAGGAAACCCACAACTGCATCTATTGCGTCGTCGACATGCACGCGATCACGCAAGGCGTGGACGTCTGGGGCGGACCGGCCGAGCTCGCGCGCAACACCCGCGAGGTGACTGCCGCGTTCATCGCGAGCGGCATCGATCCCAAGAAGCACATCGTGTTCAACCAGAGCCAGGTCTCCGGCCATGCCGAGCTCGCCTGGATCTTCAACTGCGTCGCGCGCATGGGCTGGCTCGGCCGCATGACCCAGTTCAAGGAGAAGGCCGGCAAGGACCGCGAGAATGCCTCCGTCGGCCTGTTCGACTATCCCGTGTTGATGGCCGCCGACATCCTGCTTTACCGCGCCACCCATGTGCCGGTCGGCGAGGACCAGAAGCAGCATCTCGAGCTCTCGCGTGACATCGCGCAGAAGTTCAACAACGACTTTGGTGACTCGATCCGCAACCTCGGCGCCAATGACGGCCTGTTCTTCCCGCTGCCGGAACCCCTGATCACGGGCCCCGCGACGCGGGTGATGAGCCTGCGCGACGGCACCAAGAAGATGTCGAAATCCGATGCGTCGGACAATTCGCGCATCAATTTGACTGACGATGCCGACACCATCGCGCAGAAGATCCGCAAGGCGAAGACCGATCCGGAGCCGCTGCCGTCAGAGGAGAAGGGCCTGGAAGCCCGTCCCGAGGCCGATAACCTCGTCGGCATCTTCGCCGCGCTGGCCGGCCGCCCCAAGGCGGACGTGCTGCGCGAGTTCGGCGGGGGCCAGTTCTCCAGCTTCAAGAACGCGCTGGCGGAGCTGTGCGTCACCAAGCTGGCGCCGATCGCCGGCGAGATGAAGCGCCTCGTCGCCGACCCCGGCCATATCGATTCGATCCTGAACGAAGGTTCCGACCGGGCCCGGGCGATCGCCGACGAGACGATGAAGCTCTCCAAGGACATCGTCGGCTTCATCCGCCGGCGATAGAGACGGTCGGCGTCAGCGCGCCGACCGCATCTCCTCTCCCCAACCTTGCGGGAGTGTGGCAGCATGCCGGCCGTGCACATGCCGGGACATGCATGACCAGCAAGCGACTTTGCTTCGAGCCGGGTCACAAGCCCAAATGCCTCGTCGTCGTCGACGACACCGCCGAATGGGATCGCGCGGTCTACTATGCCAGCCGCTGGGCGATCCGTGCCGGCGGCGGTGTGGTGATGCTGCGCATCATCGAACCCGAACAGCAGAGCCAGGAATGGCTGGGGGTCGCCGACATCATGCGCGCGGAGGCGCAGGAAGCGGCGGAGGCCGCGCTCGACCGTGCCGCCGGCCGCGCCAATGGCATCGCCGCGATCACCCCGGAGCGGGTGATCCGCGAGGGTGTGCCGATGGAGCAGCTGCTCGCCGTGATCGACGAAGACCCCGACATCGGCATGCTGGTGCTCGCCGCCAATCCCGGTGCGGAGGGGCCGGGTCCCCTGGTTGCGCTGCTGGCCCACGCGGTCGGAACCTTCCCGATTCCCGTGACCATCATTTCCGGCGCGCTGAGCGACCAAAGCGTGGATTCACTGTCGTAGGTCGTCCTTCACCTCGCCCCGCTTGCGGGGAGAGGTCGGCGCGAAGCGCCGGGTGAGGGGAGTCTCCACGAATCCAATTCTCACTGCCGGGGAGACGCCCCCTTCACCCCGACCCTCTCCCCGCAAGCGGGGAGAGGGCGGAACGAGCACCCTAACCTGCTGATATAACAACGAAACGCCCTTTTCTCCCCTTGATCGTGCGTTCTCCGTCGCCATCTGCTAGTGGAGAGAGCACGCGCCGGCCTTGAACCGGCGACGTCTGGAGAAAACCATGTTCATTCAAACCGAAGCCACCCCCAATCCCGCCACGCTGAAGTTCATTCCGGGCCGCGTCGTGGTCGACGGCAGCCCGATGGAATTCGCGAGCCGCGAAGCCGCCACCCGCTCGCCGCTGGCCGAAAAGCTGTTCGAGGTGCCCGGCGTCACCGGCGTGTTCTACGGATCCGACTTCATCACCGTGACCAAGGCGAACGGTGAATGGCAGCAGCTCAAGCCCGCGATCCTCGGCGCCATCATGGAGCACTACATGTCCGGCGCGCCACTGCTCGCCGACGGCGCGGCGCAAGACGATGCCGATCTCGATGACGAGGACGAGTTCTTCGACGAGGCCGATGCCGAGACGGTCGACATGATCAAGGACCTGATCGAGACCCGCGTGCGGCCGGCCGTCGCCAATGACGGCGGCGACATCACCTTCCGCGGCTTCAAGGACGGCATCGTCTATCTCAACATGAAGGGCGCCTGCTCCGGCTGCCCGTCATCGACCGCGACGCTCCAGCACGGCATCCAGAACCTGCTCAAGCACTTCGTGCCTGACGTGGTCGAAGTCCGGCCGATGTAAATTGCACGGCCTGAGCTGATTTCACTCCGTCATGCCCGGGCTTGTCCCGGGCATCCACGTTTTTGGAGCCGCAAAGTCGTGGATGGCCGGGTCAAGCCCAGCCGCGACGGCTAGAACCTTAGGCGTCATCCGATTGCCAATGCTATGATCACACCATGCTGATCCTCGCCATCGATACCGCGCTCGACGCCTGCTCCGTCGCCGTACTCGACACCGAAACGGCCGAGCTCGTTGCGCAGGAGCAGCTTCTCATGAAGCGCGGCCACGCCGAGGCCCTGATGCCGATGATCGCGCGCGTCATGCAATCGGCCAATCTCGCCTTCACCTCGCTCGACCGCATCGCGGTCACCGTCGGCCCCGGAAGCTTCACCGGCCTGCGCGTCGGAATTTCGGCGGCGCGCGGCCTTGCGCTTGCGGCTGAGCGGCCGGCGATCGGCCTGACCACCTTGTCGGCCTATGCCGCCGCCATCGTCGGCCAGAGCAAATCGGCACCCGTGATCTCCGCAATCGACGCGCGGCACGACCATGTCTATTTCCAGATCGTCGCCGGCGACGGCAGCCAGCTGGTGCGGCCGAGCGTCGCTCCCGTCGACGAGGCGATCGCAGCCTCGCAATTCGGCGCGCCGCATCTGGTCGGCAATGCCGCCAATATCCTCGCCGAGCGCTGGCCGAAGGATGTCCCGCAGCCGGTTGCGGTCGATGCGCAGCCCGCGCCCGATATCGGCTGGGTCGCATGGCTAGGCGCCGCCGCCGATCCCGCGACGAATCCGGCGCGGCCGTTCTATCTGAAGGCGCCCGACGCCAAGCCGGCGGCACAGCCGCCATTTGCAGCACAAGTCCCGACCCCATGATGAGATGGCTGTCGGAATGGTGGCGCGGCGGCACCGCCGCCGTCGAGCCCGCATCCGTGCGTGACGCTGCGCAACTGGCGCAGCTTCACGGCGCCTCCTTCGCGCGCGGCTGGGGCGAGGGCGAATTCGAGAGCATGGTCAGCGAGCGCAACACGCTCGTGCATCGGCTGCGCCTCGGCCGCAGGACCGTCGGATTCGCGGTATCGCGGATCGGGGCGGATGAAGCGGAAATCCTCTCGATCGCGGTGGACGGGGCCTATCGCGGCCGCGGCCTCTCCCGCACTCTGCTGATGACCCATCTCGGCCATCTCGCGGGGCGCGGCGTGCGCACAATATTTCTCGAAGTTGAGGAAAATAACCAGCCGGCGCGGCGGCTCTACGATGGTGCCGGATTCATGGTGGTCGGGCGCCGCGAACGCTACTATAAGCAGCCGAACGGGGAACAATTGAACGCCCTTCTGATGCGACGTGACTTGTCGTAACATTGGTGGCAGAAAGCGCCCCCGCCAGGCAGACAAACTATGACCGCACTGAAACCTTCTTCCGCATCCAAGGCGTCCGGCATCGAAGCGCGCTGTGCCGCCACCGGCATGCGCATGACCGAGCAGCGCCGTGTCATCGCCCGCGTGCTCGCGGAGGCGATCGATCATCCCGATGTCGAGGAACTGTACCGGCGCTGCGTTGCCGTCGACGACAAGATCTCGATCTCGACCGTGTATCGCACCGTCAAGCTGTTCGAGGATGCCGGCATCATCGAGCGCCATGATTTCCGCGAGGGCCGCGCGCGCTACGAGCAGATGCGTGACAGCCATCACGATCACCTCATCAATCTGCGCGACGGCAAGGTGATCGAGTTCACCTCCGAGGAGATCGAGAAGCTGCAGGCGGAGATCGCCCGCAAGCTCGGCTATCGGCTGGTCGACCACCGGCTCGAGCTCTATTGCGTCCCGCTCGACGACGACAAGCCGACGTCTTGATTTAGTGCCGATAGACCTCATCATCTTCGACTGCGACGGTGTGCTCGTGGACAGCGAGGTGATCTCCTGTCGCGCGCATGCGGATGTGCTGACGAGGCACGGCTATCCGATCACCTCGGAGCAGGTGCTGGTCCGCTTCCTCGGCGTGTCCGAGAAAGACGCGCGGCGGATGGTCGAACAGGAAATCGGCCGCAGCCTCCCGGGTGATCTGGAGCAGCAGATCAGTGCGGCCACGCTGCAATTCTACGCCAGCGATCTGCAGCCGATCACCCATGTGGCTGCGGCGATCGGCGCAATCGATCTGCCCAAATGCGTCGCATCGAGCGGCACGCCGGAGAAGATCACTCACGGCCTGACCTGTGCCGGCCTCTACGACCTGCTCGCTCCGCACATCTTCTCAGCGAGCCAGGTCGCACGCGGCAAGCCCGCGCCCGATCTGTTTCTGTTCGCGGCCAAGCAGATGAAAGTCCCGCCGGAACGCTGCCTCGTGATCGAGGACAGCGTCCCCGGGGTAACAGGCGCGTCCGCAGCCGGGATGACCGTGCTGGGCTTTCACGGCGGCAGCCACTGCCCGCCGGGTCACGCCGAAAGGCTGCGCGCCGCCGGCGCCGGATCGACATTCGATGATATGCGGCAATTGCCGGAGCTGGTCCGACGGATCGAACCGGCCCGCCCCGTGAGGTAGCCTTTGACCGTCATTCCGGGGCACGTGCAGAGCGCGTGAAGCCGGAATCTCGTCCAAAACCTCCGGATTTCGGGGCACGACTGCATCGCCCCCCGGAATGACGGCCCAAGAGGCTCCATTCGCTGGATTTTCGTCCCTCCAACCTATATCTGAGGGCCGTTCTCCACCACAACTCCGGGTTCCATGACGCCGCCGCGCAAGCTGCACATCAAATCATATGGCTGCCAGATGAACGTCTACGATGCGCAGCGCATGGTGGACACGTTGGCTCCGGAAGGATTCGTGGAGACGGCCAGCGCTGATGACGCCGACCTCGTCATCCTCAACACCTGCCACATCCGCGAGAAGGCCTCCGAAAAGGTCTATTCCGAGCTGGGCCGATTGCGCGTCGCCAAGGACGAGGCCGCGCGCGCGGGCCGCGCGATGCAAATCGCGGTCGCGGGCTGCGTTGCGCAGGCCGAGGGCGAGGAGATCGTGCGCCGAGCGCCTGTCGTGGACGTCGTGGTGGGACCGCAGAGCTATCATCACCTGCCGGAGTTGCTGAAGCGCGCCGGCAATGAAGGCCGCGCGATCGAGACCGAGTTTCCCGCCCAGGACAAGTTCGGCTTCCTGGCTCAGCCCAAGCCCGACGCGATCCGCGCGCGCGGCATTTCCGCTTTCGTCACGGTGCAGGAAGGCTGCGACAAGTTCTGCACCTTCTGCGTCGTACCCTATACGCGCGGTTCGGAAGTCTCGCGCCCTGTCGCCAAGATCGTCGACGACGTGAAGCGGCTTGCCGACAACGGTGTGCGCGAGCTGACGCTGATCGGACAGAACGTCAACGCCTATCATGGCGACGGACCGGACGGAAAAACCTGGCCGCTCGGCAGGCTGCTCGAGCATCTGGCGACAATTCCCGGCATCGCGCGGCTGCGCTATTCGACCAGCCACCCGCGCGACGTCGACGACAGCCTCATTGCAGCCCATCGCGATCTCGGTGCCCTGATGCCGTTCGTGCACCTGCCGGTGCAGTCGGGCTCGGACCGCATTCTGGCCGCCATGAACCGGAAACATACCGCCGATGATTACCGGCGGGTCATCGACCGTTTCCGGGCCGCGCGCCAAGACATTGCTTTTTCATCAGATTTTATCGTGGGCTTCCCCGGCGAGGGCGAGCAAGATTTTCTCGCCACCCTCGCGCTTGTCACGCAAATCGGCTACGCTGCGGCTTATTCGTTCAAATACTCCGCCCGGCCGGGAACGCCGGCCGCGGACATGCAGGAGACGGTGTCCCCCGCCGAGATGGACCAGCGATTGGAGCGGCTCCAGGAACTGATCGACAGCCAGCAATCGGCCTTCAACAAGGCTGCGATTGGCTCAACGGTCGACGTGCTGTTCGAGCGTCCGGCCCGCAGGGACGGCCAGATCGTCGGCCGCACCGCATTCCTGCAGCCCGCCCACGTGATGGCCTCGCCCGACATCATCGGACAAATCCTGCCTGTCAGGATCGACAGCCTCGAACGCTACAGCTTTCTCGGTGAGCTCGTGACGCCGCGTGAGGCGCGCGAGCCCGCTTTATCGCCAGCCATCGGAGCCTGAACCCTTGCCAAAAAGCGCATCGGATTCGTCTTCTCTCGCTCCCAGCCGCAAATTTGACCGCGACATGCAAGTTCCGCCCGAGACCCAGGTCGTCATCGACTTCGACGACAACCGCGCCGCTTCCGCGCTGGTCGGCCCCTACGGCCAGCATCTGGCGCAGATCGAGCGGCGGCTCGGCGTCGTCGTCGATTCCAAGGGCAACCACATCACGATCGGCGGCACGCGCGACGGCTGCGACGCCGCACGCCGCGTGCTGGAGATGCTCTACGCGCAGGCCGTGAAGGGGCAGGATCTCGACCAGGGCGAGGTTGAGGGCGCGATTCGCGCGGTCATCGCCCAGGGCTCACTGTTCGAGTTCGACGCCAAATCGGCCAAATCGGCCACCTTCGACAGCATCAATCTGCGCAAGCGTCCGGTGCGCGCACGCACCGCCGCGCAGGACTCCTATATCCGCGCGCTGAAGCGCCACGAGCTGGTGTTCGGCATCGGCCCGGCCGGCACCGGCAAGACCTGGCTCGCGGTCGCGCATGCCGCGCAACTGTTCGAGCGCAAGGAGGTCGACAAGATCATCCTGTCGCGTCCGGCGGTGGAAGCCGGCGAGCGGCTCGGCTTCCTGCCCGGCGATCTCCGCGAGAAGGTCGATCCTTATCTTCGCCCGATCTACGACGCCCTCTACGATCTCATGGATGCGCGCATCGTCGAGCGCGCGCTCCAGACCGGCGAGATCGAGATCGCGCCGCTCGCCTTCATGCGCGGCCGCACCCTCACCAACGCCGCCATCATCCTGGACGAGGCGCAGAACACCACGTCGATGCAGATGAAGATGTTTTTGACGCGCCTCGGCGAGAACAGCCGCATGATCGTGACCGGCGATCCCTCGCAGATCGACCTGCCGAACGGCCAGACCTCGGGCCTGGCCGAAGCGACCCGCCTCCTGGGCGGCGTCGAGGGCATCGCCCAGGTTCATTTCAAAGCCGAGGACGTGATCCGCCACGAACTCGTGGCGCGGATCGTCGCCGCCTACGAAGGCTCGCCGCAGCGGCCGGCCGCCGGCAAATCCTGACGAGGCAACAGCCGGACCCAGAGGGCGCGGACACGGCGCCCTTTCGTCCCAGACAACACAATGTCCCATCCCAACCTTCCCATGACCGAGGTCCTCGTCGTCGCCGATTGCTGGCAGCGCGAGCCCGATTCCGAAGCCGTGATCCAGCGCGCGGTTGCGGCCGCCGCTGAGAGTGTCGACGAAGACGTCGCCGAGGCGGAAGTGGCGGTGATGCTGACCGATGATGCCGGCATCCGCACCCTCAACAGCAACTGGCGCGGCATCGACAAGCCGACCAACGTGCTGTCGTTTCCCGCGCTCCAGCCGGAGGGCGAATGGAAGCCGGGCGATGCGCCGCGCATGCTCGGCGATATCGCGATCGCCTACGAGACCATGCGGCGCGAGGCGGACGAGGAACACAAGCCGTTCGACCACCATTTGAGCCATCTCGCCGTGCACGGCTTCCTGCACCTGATCGGCTACGACCACGAGAACGACGGCGACGCCGAGGAGATGGAGGCCCTGGAGACGCAGATCCTGGCTCACCTTGGAATTCCCGATCCCTATGCAGACCGCGCAGGGACGCACTGAGATGCCGGACTCCGACCCGATTCAAGACAACCCGCGCCACACGGCCAATCTGCCGGCCGTGGTGACTCAGGGCGAGGTGATGCGCCCGACCGCCGATGGCTGGCTCTTGCGCGCCATCCGCACGCTGTTCGGCTGGAAGGCGGGATCGGTGCGCGACGACCTCCAGGTCGTGCTCGACGCGACGACGCCCGACGACACCGGCTTCTCGGCGGTCGAGCGCACCATGCTGCGCAACATCCTCGGTCTGCACGAGCGCCGCATCGCCGACGTCATGGTCCATCGCGCCGACGTCATCGCGGTGAAGCGCGACATCCCGCTCGGCGAGTTGATGGACCGCTTCGAGAGCGCCGGCCATTCGCGCCTCGTGGTCTACAACGAGACGCTCGATGATCCCGTCGGCATCGTCCATATCCGCGACCTGCTCGCGTTCATGACCGCGCGTGCGCGCGTGTCGGAAGCCACCAAGACCAAGCGCAAGAAGCCGCTGCCAGCCGGGCTCGACCTCCGCGCCGTCGATCTGGCGCTGCCGCTCGAGGAAGCGCGCATCATCCGCAAGCTGCTCTATGTGCCGCCGTCGATGCGGGCGATCGACCTGCTCGCGCAGATGCAGGCCACGCGCATTCACCTCGCGCTGGTGGTCGACGAATATGGCGGCAGCGACGGGCTGGTTTCGCTCGAGGACATCGTCGAGCAGATCGTCGGCGAGATCGACGACGAGCACGACAGCGACGAGCCGCCCTCGATCGTGCGCCTGCCCGACAATGCCTTCATCGCCGACGCCCGCGCCAGCCTCGACGACGTCCGCTCGGTGATCGGTGAGGATTTCGTCACCGGCGAGGCCGGTGAGGAAGTGGAGACGCTCGGCGGCTATCTCGTCAGCTTCGTCGGGCGCCTGCCGGTGCGCGGCGAGGTGATCTCGGGTCCCGGCAATTACGAGATCGAGGTGCTTGATGCCGATCCGCGCCGCGTCAAGCGGCTGCGCATCTCGACGCGGAAGGAGCGTCCCGCGCCGCGCACTCAGCGCGAGAGCCGGCGCCGCGAGGCTACGCCGGACAGCGGTCAATCGCCGGCCAACGACACGCCCACCCCGCCGCCAAGCGACGGGACCGGCCAACAGTGAGTCCGTTCCAGCGACTTCGACAGATTGCGCTTGCCATCATCCTCGCCTGGGGATGGAAGCGCGCCGTCATCGCCATGGGGTGCGGAGCGCTGTCCGTGCTGGCGCTGGCGCCGTTCAACCTCTTCCCGGTGCTGTTCATCACCTTCCCGGTACTGGTCTGGCTGATCGACGGCGCCGGCGCCGGACGCTACGGCGGCGTCCCCGCCGCGGCGCTGACCGGCTACTGGTTCGGGCTCGGCTATTTCGTCCCCGGCCTCTACTGGATCGGCTACGCCTTCTTCGTCGAGGCCGATGTATTCGCCTGGCTGACGCCGTTCGCCGTGCTCGGCCTGCCTGCTTATCTGTCCATCTTCACGGCCATCGGCTTTGCGCTGGCACGCCTGCTCTGGACCAAGAACGCCACGCGCGTGCTTGCGCTTGCGGCAAGCATCACAATCAGCGAATGGCTGCGCGGTCACCTGCTGACCGGCTTTCCCTGGAACGCGTTCGGCTATGCCCTGTCCGAGCCGCTGCCGCTGGCGCAGACGGCGTCGCTGGTCGGCCTGTGGGGCATGACGTTCCTGACGGTTGCGATCTTCGCGAGCCCCGCGACGCTGATCGACCGCACGCCCGATCGCCGCCTGGCGTGGCGCGTGCCGGCGGCCGCAATTGCGCTCCTGGTTGTCATGAGCATCTTCGGTGCGATCCGCCTGTCGCTGCATCCAACCACGATGGTCTCAGGCGCCAAGCTGCGCCTGATGCAACCGAACCTGCAGCAGGACGCCAAATTCAATTACGCCGCCAAGTCGGAGGTGATGAAAAAATATTTGGCGCTGTCGGACCGCGCCTCCGGCCCGCAATCGACCGGCGTGCGCGATGCCACCATCCTGATCTGGCCGGAATCGGCCTTTCCGTTCTTCCTGACCCGCGAAGCCGATGCGATGGCGCAGATCGCCGATCTACTGCCCAAGGGCACGGTGCTGATCACGGGTTCGGTCCGCGCGCCCGACCTGCCGCGGGGCACGCCGATCACGCGTGCCTATAATTCGATCTACGTCATCGATCACGACGGCAGCGTGCTCGCAGTGTACGACAAGTTGCATTTGGTGCCGTTCGGAGAATTTCTTCCCTACCAGGCACTGATGGAGAAGCTCGGTTTCGAGCAACTGACGCGTGTGCGCGGCGGCTTCATTCCCGGCACGGTGCGGCATGCGCTGCAGGTGCCCGGCGCGCCGCCCGCGCTACCGCTGATCTGTTACGAGGCAATTTTTCCCGGCGAGGTGGCTGGACGCAACGAACGTCCGGGCTGGATCGTGAACCTCACCAATGACGGTTGGTTCGGCATTTCGACCGGCCCCTATCAGCATCTCGAGCAGTCGCGCATGCGCGCGATCGAGCTCGGATTGCCGCTGGTCCGCTCCGCCAATACCGGTATCTCCGCGGTGATCGATCCGGTGGGCCGCACCGCCGCCAGCCTCGGTCTCGGCATCGAAGGCATTTTGGATGCAAGCCTGCCTGCCGCGATATCACCGACGGTCTATGCGCGGGTGGGCGATGTGCCGGCTGCCATGCTCGTCGCGCTGGCCGTGATTCTGGCGGTCCGCCGACGTGTCACCAAGCGGAAGGCCTGATCGCACCGTCGCCGCGGAGGCGGCCGGAAGCTTTTGACAACCGTAGTCCCACGGTTGACAGACTGCACATGGGCTCCCCATTCTGCACCGGCTGCAAAAGACAGTGGGCATTGCTAAATTTCTCCGCAATGTTTCCCAATAAGAGGGTCTGATTTGACGATGCTTGCACCTGAGGCACTCCAGTTGATTGCGCTGAAGGTGGTGTTTGGAGGGCTGAGGAAATGTCGAAAGCGCCCAACCCTGTTGACAAATATGTCGGCAGTCGCGTGCGTATGCGCCGCATCATGTTGGGCATGAGCCAGGAAAAGCTCGGTGAAGCTTTGGGCCTGACTTTCCAGCAGATCCAGAAATACGAGAAGGGTACGAACCGGGTCGGCGCGAGCCGTATCCAGCAGATCGCCGAAATCCTCCAGGTGCCGGTGTCGTTCCTGTTCGAGGGCGGCCCGAGCGGCGTGCCGGGTCCGGACGGCTTCGCAGAAGGCGCCTCGCCTTCCTATGTGTCGGACTTTCTCGCGACGTCGGAAGGACTTGCCCTGACCAAGGCGTTCACGCGAATCACCGATTCGAAGATGCGCCGCTCGATCGTCGATCTCGTCGAGCAGATTGCGGCTCGCGAAGGTCCCGACAAGCGCTGATCGCCATCAGAATGGCGATTTGAGACCGCGTCAAATCTGGCCTATGTCGTCATCTGTGGCCGCGCTTTGATGCGCGTCCGCTTCGATGATGCGATTCAAAGGCACAGATGCGTCCATGGCCAGCTCCAATTGGTTCGATACCCAAACTATTCTCGATGGCATCCGCCGCTGGGTGGAGGTCGAGACGCCGACGGAAGCGCCCGAACAAGTCAACAGGCTGATCTCAATGGTCGCGGAGCAATACCGCGATCTGCCTGTCACGCTCGAACGCGTCGCCGGCGTCGATGGCTGCGGCGATCATCTCATGGCGCGCTCGAATTGGGGGCAGGACCGGCCGGGCATCCTGGTGCTGAGCCACCTCGACACCGTCCATCCCATGGGATTCATCGAGCGCCTGCCGTTCAAGGTCGAAGGCGACGTCGCGTACGGTCCCGGCATCTACGACATGAAGGGCGGCGCCTACATCGCCCATCACGCGTTTCGCGCACTGTGTGCCACAGTCGATCGCTCGCCGCTCGGCATCACGCATTTGTTCACCTCCGACGAGGAGATCGGCAGTCCCACCTCGCGCGCACTCATCGAGACGGAAGGGCGCAAGGCCAAATACGTGCTGGTGACGGAGCCGGCGCGCGATGGCGGCAAGATCGTCACCGGTCGCAAGGGCGTCGGACGCTTCAAGGTATTCATCAAGGGCGTGCCCGCGCATGCCGGCTCGCGGCCGGAAGACGGCCGCAGCGCCGTGCGCGAGCTCGGTAACGTCATCCTCGCTCTGGAAGGGATGAACGACCTGACACGCGGCGTCAGCGTCAATGTCGGCGTGGTGCGTGGCGGCACGCGCCCCAACGTCACGCCGGAAGAGGCCTATGCCGAAGTCGATCTGCGCGTGCTGAGCCTCAAGGACGCAGAGGAGTTCGTCGGCGAGATCCTTGGGCTGACGTCGAAGACCGACGGCGTCACCGTCACGGTCACCGGCGAGCTCAATCGTCCGCCCTACGAGAAGAGCAACGCGGGCGCCTCGCTGTACGAACACGCGAAGACGCTCGCCGGCGAGATCGGCTTCGAGCTGGTGGACACCCACACCGGCGGCGGCTCGGACGGCAATTTCACCGCGGCCCACACCGCGACGCTTGACGGACTCGGCGTCGACGGCAAGGGCGCGCACACTCATTATGAGCAGCTCTATGTCTCCTCGCTCGCGCCGCGCGCGCGGCTGCTCCATCGCCTGTACCAGACGCTGCGATGAGCGAGCGCAAATCAGACCCCGATCGCGATGACAGCGAGCGCGCGTTCTTCGGGCGCCGCAAGGGTCACAAGCTCAGGCAGCACCAGGCCGAGCTGATTGGTCAACTGCTGCCGCATCTGGCGCTCGACATCGACGGTGAGACGCCGGCGGATGCAAGCGAGATCTTCGATCCCGCCGCCGACGATGTGCGGCTCGAGATCGGCTTCGGCGGCGGCGAGCATCTGACGGCCGAGGCACAAAGCTTCGCCACGACAGGCTTCATCGGCTGCGAGCCCTACGTCAACGGCATGGCCAAGATCCTCGCGCAGATCGAGGCCGCCAACATCGGCAACATCCGCCTGTTTGCAGGCGATGCCGCCGAGCTGCTGGCCTGGCTGCCCAAGGCATCGCTGTCGCGGATCGACCTGATCCATCCCGATCCCTGGCCGAAGCGGCGGCACTGGAAACGGCGCTTCGTCCAGGACAGGACCATCGCCGCGATGGCGCGCGTGCTGAAGCCGAACGGCGAATTCCGCTTCGTCTGCGACATCGACGATTACTGCGCCTGGACGCTGTCGCATCTTGCGCGTTCGCAGGATTTCGTCTGGCTTGCCGAACGCGCCGACGACTTCAGACAGCCGTGGGCGGGCTACACCATGACGCGCTACGGCCGAAAGGCCGCGCGCGAAGGACGGAAGGCGGCGTATTTGCGATTCAGACGACTCTAGATCGTCTGCCGGTTGCGCCAGAAATTGACGACGCGCTCGGCGGTCGTCGGCATCAGGCGCGTGAAGTTGACGCGCGCAGCCTCGATATCGGCATCGGCCGGCGTGCGGTGCGGACCGTACCAGAGCAGGATAAGCGCGCGCACCGTGGGCCAGCCGAGATTCAGCACGCGGCCGAGAATGAGGATCGGGTCGTAGCGGTCGCCTGCGATCAGGCGGTCGAGGACCGAGAGGCGGACGCCGGACATCGCCGAAAGCGAGGCGATCGATTCCTCGTATTTGTTCGCCTTGGCGAAGCCGAGCAGCGCGCTCTCGCCGAGATGGCCCTCGCGATGCAACGCCAGCACAGTGCGCTGGGCCGCGGAGAAATCGCGCCGTGGTCCCGGCGGCAGCGCGGCCTCCTCGATGGCCACCATCGCGCGCTTGATCTCGACCTGGCGCGCGGGATTGACCACGCTGGAGAGCCGGCGGCGGATGACGTCGAGCGTGCCGTCGAGAAGCTGTTTCAGGTTCTCGCCCGAGAGATCACGGCGCTGGCCGATCTTGAGCGTCAGCACGCCGTCCTGCGCCGCACGCTTGATCAGCTCGGAATAGCTGCCGGGCGAGAACACCGCACCGGCATTGCCCGCGGCGCGGCGCACCACGTCGCGGTCGCCGCGCTCCACCAGCACGTCGGTGATGACGGGAGACAAAGCGGGGCGCTCCGTCATCGCCAGCAAATGCCCCTGGCCCTTCAGCCGCGCGATCTCGACCAGCGCGGCGTCATCGAGCACGGGCGAGCGGCGCAGCACGGGGCCGGCCACCATGATCTCGTTCTCGCGCGCGAGTTGATTGACCAGATGCGGCGGCGCGTTGTTCAGGTGCGAGAAGCGCTCGGCGAGATCGACGCGCGAGGCAAGTTCCGCATGCGGGACGAGATCGATCAGGAGGTTGTCGAAGAGATCGATGAGCTCGGGCCGAAGATTGGCGGAATCCTGGAAGAACAGCTCGGAGATGGCGCGCGCGATTTCGCCGCGTCGCCGCGGATCGCCGCGTTTGACGATATCGTCCAGTCCGGGAATGAGCGACGTGGCAACGGTCATGAAAACGCAACTCGTAGGGGGCACGCCGCGGGCGCGCCCTTGGTCCAAGCCGCCCCACAATCAGGGAATTTAGCCCCCCGAGGTGAAGGAAGCGTTAGGCCCGGGGCGCCGCGAATCGGGCGCAAAAAGCCTCGTCTGGCCCGCGATGGGCCTTGTCCGGGAGGACAGAAAGCGCTATATCAGCGCCAATTCATCTTCTCATACGATCCGCGTAGTGAGAGTGGGCCCGAAAGGACCCGCTCTTTTTTATTACCCGAACGCGGCTTGGCGGAAGATGCGGCCCGACGCGCTGTCGGGAAGTTCCGAAGCGGGCTTTGAAAATCGTAACCAAGCCTTAACCATCGAGCGCCTTGACCCCTGATATGACCGAACCGAACACTGGTTCCACGGATGCCGAGTTGCTGGCCGAGCCGAGGCTCGTGGTCGAGCCGGGCGTGGCGGCACGTGTGTCCGCGGTCGCAGCGCCGGTGCTCGAGGGCATGGGCTATCGTCTGGTGCGGATCCGCATTTCCGGGGAAGCCGGCTGCACCGTGCAGATCATGGCCGAGCGGCCGGACGGCTCGATGCAGCTCGAGGATTGCGAGGCGATCTCGCGGGCGCTGTCGCCCGTGCTCGATGTCGCCGATCCCATCGATCGCGCCTACCGGCTGGAAATTTCCTCGCCGGGCATCGACCGGCCGCTGGTCCGCCGTTCCGATTTCGAGCGCTATTCCGGCCATCTGGTGAAGATCGAGATGGCGGTTGCCCATGAGGGGCGCAAGCGGTTCCGCGGCATGATCGGCGCCGTCGAGGGCGACCGCGTGCACCTGCGTCGCGACGACGCCAAGGCGAGCGATAATCCCGACGTTCTCCTGACGATGGAAGATATTGGTGAAGCTCGGCTGGTGCTGACCGACGATCTGATCGCGGAATCGATGCGCCGCGGCAAGGCCGAGGAGCGCCAGATGCGCCGGAACCTCGGCATCGAGCCGCCGGCGGCACCGCACGCGGAGATCAGCGCGAAGATCACCAAGAACACCAAGCCGCAAAAAAAGAAGCCGGCCCCGACCAATACGAAGAAGCATCGCCTGGCCGCCGAACGCGCGCGACGGGGCGAGATCGAGCCTGACGAAGGAGACTAGCCATGGCAGTCAGCGCCAATCGACTTGAGTTGCTCCAGATCGCCGATGCCGTTGCGCGCGAGAAATCGATCGACCGCGGCATCGTCATCGCGGCGATGGAGGACGCCATCGCCAAGGCGGCGCGGGCACGTTACGGCAGCGAGACTGACGTTCACGCCGAGATCGACCCGAAGAAGGGCGAGCTGCGGCTGTCGCGCCACATGCTGGTCGTCGAGAAGGTCGAAAACCATTCCAACCAGATCTCGCTGGTGGACGCGCAGCGCGCCAATCCCGGCGCCCAGGTCGGCGACACCATCGCCGACACCCTGCCGCCGCTGGAATATGGCCGCATCGCCGCGCAATCGGCCAAACAGGTCATCGTGCAGAAGGTGCGCGAGGCCGAGCGCGACCGGCAATATCAGGAGTTCAAGGATCGCATCGGCGACATCGTCAACGGCGTCGTCAAGCGCGTCGAATATGGCAGCGTGATCGTCGATCTCGGCCGCGGCGAAGCCATCATCCGCCGTGACGAGATGCTGCCGCGCGAAGTTTTCCGCAACGGCGACCGCGTCCGCGCCTACATCTTCGACGTCCGCCGCGAGACCCGCGGTCCGCAGATCTTCCTCTCCCGCACCCATCCGCAGTTCATGGCGAAGCTGTTCGCGCAGGAAGTGCCGGAGATTTATGACGGCATCGTCGAGATCAAGGCGGTTGCCCGCGATCCGGGCTCGCGCGCGAAAATCGGCGTGATTTCCCGCGATTCCTCGGTCGATCCTGTCGGCGCCTGCGTCGGTATGCGCGGCTCGCGCGTGCAGGCCGTGGTGAACGAATTGCAGGGCGAGAAGATCGACATCATTCCGTGGTCGCCCGACATCGCGACCTTCGTGGTCAACGCGCTGGCGCCGGCCGAAGTGTCCAAGGTCGTCATCGACGAAGACCGCGAGCGCATCGAGGTCGTCGTGCCCGACACCAACAACCAGCTTTCGCTGGCGATCGGCCGCCGCGGCCAGAACGTGCGTCTGGCCTCGCAGCTCACCGGTTGGGACATCGACATCCTGACCGAGCAGGAGGAATCGGAGCGCCGCCAGGCCGACTTCGAGAACTCCACCCGCGTCTTCATGGAATCGCTCAACGTCGACGAAGTGGTCGGCCAGCTGCTGGCGTCCGAAGGCTTCACCTCGGTCGAAGAACTCGCCATGGTGGACCTCAAGGAACTCGCAGGCATCGAGGGCTTCGACGAGGAGACCGCGCAGGAGCTCCAGAGCCGTGCCCGCGAATATCTCGAGCAGCAGGAAGCTGAGATCGAGGCCAGGCGCAAGGAGCTCGGTGTCGAGGACGCCGTCAAGGACGTCCCCGGCGTCACCTCCAAGATGCTGGTGAAGTTCGGCGAGAACGACATCAAGACGGTCGACGACCTCGCCGGCTGCGCCACCGACGATCTGGTCGGCTGGACCGAACGCAAGGAAGGCGGCGAGCAGACCAAGTTCCCCGGCGCGCTCGACGGTATCGACATCTCCCGTGACGATGCCGAGGCGATGATCATGCAGGCCCGCGTCAAGGCCGGCTGGATCACCGAGGCCGATCTGGCCAAGCCCGCTGAGGAGGCTGAGGCCACCGAAGATCAGCCGGCTTAAAGGCAAAGGAGAATGTCGCCCGGATGCTCACCGATACTGACCCCGAACTCGACCATGGACCGCGGACCGAAAGGTCCGCGACCATGCGGATGTGCGCGGTCAGTCGGCAGGTCCGGCCGATCGACGAGCTGATCCGCTTCGTCATTTCGCCGCAAGGCGACGTAGTTCCAGATCTCAAGCGCAAGCTGCCCGGACGCGGCATGTGGCTCACCGCCTCACGCGGGGTGGTTGCGGAAGCCGTCCGGCGTCACCAATTTAGCAAGGCCTTCAAGCGCGAGCTGCGCATCCCTCAGACGCTTCCTGCCGATATTGAGGCGCTCCTGGTTCGGAGCGTGACGGAAGCCCTTGGGATCGCCGCCAAAGCGGGCCAGGTCGTGGCCGGCTTCGGCAAGGTCGAAAGCGCCCTTCGGGAAGGCACGGCCGGGGTCCTGATCCACGCCAGCGACGGGGCCGCGGACGGAATCCGCAAATTGGACATGCTGGCGCGTCAAAATGCCGGAAATCGCGGCGCCAAGCCGCAGATTCCCGTCGTCACCGCGCTGAAATCGTTAGAATTGGATTTGGCACTGACCCGGTCAAATGTGATACATGCTGCCCTGCTCGCGGGCCCGGCGAGCAGGTCATTCCTGTCACGTAGCCAGATGCTGGTCCGATACCGGATGGCGGACGCTGACAAGACTGCCGAAAAGCCCGGCCAGGATTTCTGAGAGATACGACGACCCGATAGGACGGTGCGGCAACGCACAACACTGATAAATCAGGATTAGGACTGCTGAATGGTTGATACCAAGACCCCTGACGACAAGAAGCTGAGCGTTCCGAGCAAGACGCTATCGCTCAAGCCGCGCGTCGAAACGGGCACTGTCCGCCAGAGCTTCAGCCATGGCCGCAGCAAGCAGGTCGTGGTCGAGAAGCGCGGCAAGCGCCGCATCGACGGCAGTGCCGAACCGCAGGCCCCCACGGTCGTCGCGAAGCCGGCGCCGGCCGCGCCAACTCCGACGCCCGCTCCGTCGCGCCCCGCGCCGCCGCGTAACGCCGGATCCGGCGTGGTGCTGCGCACGCTGACCGAGGACGAACGTTCCGCCCGCGCCAGCGCGCTGGCCGATGCCAAGGTGCGCGAAGTCGAAGAGCGCCGCCAGGCCGAGGAAGAGGCCCAGCGCCGCGCTGTTCGCGAAGCCGCGGAACGCGTCGAGCGCGAAGCTGCCGAATCCCGCCGCAAGGCCGAGGAAGAGCGTCACCGTCACGAGGACGAAGCCAAGCGCAAGGCAGAGACCGAGGCCAAGAAGCG